>JBEARP010000214.1:0-3740 GCA_041163105.1 Pseudomonadota bacterium | reverse complement strand
TGACGTCGTTCAGCCACAAGCGGAACGACCAAGCATGAGGGATGAGCCGCGTCCGACAGGATGAAGGCGCTGCAGCTGCTTGACCGATCTCGAACCAGGTGCAGGCCACTGGCGGGCTGATGGTGTGGCGATGATTACAACCATGACAGGTGCACTCCGGGTCATTGAAATCCGCCTCGAAACATCCGGAGTTAAGTAAAAACAACAATGCCCGTGCGGCGTATTGTCATGACGTGCGCGGTCGTCGTTATTGAAGCGCATTATAGCAAGGTGATACTTACTGCGTTAGCATTGGGACCTTCGCCAACAGGGAGAAAAAGATGAGCGTGCAGATGAGAACTGAAACCGACAGCCTTGGTGCAGTCCAGGTTGAGGCCGACAAGCTGTGGGGCGCCCAGACCCAGCGCTCGCTGCAGCACTTCAGCATCGGCAAGGACCTGATGCCGCGAGAGATGATCGGCGCCTATGCGATCCTCAAGAAGGGTGCCGCCATCGCCAACCACAAGGGTGGCCGCCTCAAGGACGAGCAATTCAACCTGATCGTCAAGGTCTGCGACGAGATCATCGCAGGCCAGCACCAGGACATGTTCCCGCTCCACGTTTGGATGACCGGCAGCGGCACGCAGTTCAACATGAACGTCAATGAGGTGATCTCCAACCGCTGCTGCCAGCTGGCCGGAACGCCGCTGGGCAGCAAGACGCCGGTTCACCCGAACGACCATGTGAACATGGCGCAGTCGTCGAATGATTCCTTCCCCTCGGCGATGTACATCGCCTCCGCCATCGCGGTGACCAAGAACCTGATCCCCGCAGTGACAGCACTGCGCGACTCGCTCAACCAGAAGGCTGAGGCGTGGAAGGACATCGTCAAGATCGGCCGCACCCACATGCAGGACGCCACGCCCCTCACGCTGGGCCAGGAGTGGTCAGGCTATGTCGGCATGCTGACCGACAACCTCGATGACATCACCACGTCGCTGAAGTCGGTCTACAAGCTGGCGCTCGGCGGCACGGCCGTGGGCACCGGCCTCAACTCCGCGCCCGGCTTCGCCGAGGCGGCGGCCCAGGAGATCGCCACCCTCACGAACCTTCCCTTCATCACCGCACCGAACAAGTTCACCGTTCAGGGTGCGCACAACGCGCTTGTTGCCCTGTCGGGAACGATGAAGACGCTGGCCACCTCGCTCTACAAGATCGCCAACGACATCCGCCTGATGTCCTGCGGTCCGCGTGCAGGCTTCGCGGAACTCTCGATCCCGGCCAACGAGCCTGGCTCGTCCATCATGCCGGGCAAGGTCAACCCGACGCAGTGCGAAGCCCTGGCGATGGTGGCCGTGCAGGTGATGGCCAATGACATGGCCGTCAGCTTTGGCGGTGCAAGCGGCTACCTCGAGATGAACGTCTACAAGCCGCTGATCATCTACAACATTACCCACTCGATCTCGCTGATGACCGACAGCTGCACCAACTTCCGCATCTTCCTGGTGGAAGGAACGACGCCGAACCTCAAGCAGATCGGCCAGTTCGTCGAGCGCTCGCTGATGCTGGTCACCGCGCTGTCGCCCGTCATCGGCTATGACAAGGCCTCGAAGATCGCTCACTACGCGCTCGACAACGACCTGACGCTGAAGGACGCCGCCCTGAAGCTCGGTTTCGTGACCGAGGCGGAGTTCGACAAGGTGGTCGACCCGAAGAAGATGGTGTCCTGCTATGTCGCCTGACGGCAGCAACACCGCAGAGAGCGAGGCGGCCTACGGCCGCTTCGCACTTGCCAACCAGGTCGGCCCGCGCTTCTCGGCCGACTGGAAGAGCGGCAATCACCGGGCGCGCCGCCTGGTGTCGGAGTTCATCGGAACATTCGGCCTGACCTTCCTGCTCTCTGGCGGTGCGGCCATTCTGGCCACCCACGGCGGGGCTGAACTGGCGAGCTTCCAATATGCCTTTACGCTATCGGCCGTCTCTGCCCTGTGGCTGGTGGCGGCGGTTTACTGCCTTGGCGACATTTCGGCCCACTTCAACCCGGCGATGACACTGGCCTTCACGCTGCGCGGCGACATGGGCTGGCCCATGGCCGCCGCCTACATCCTCGTGCAGTTCATTGCCGCGGCCGCAGGCTCGGTGGTGGCGTCCTGGCTGTTCGGCTTCGGCGGCAACCTGGCAGCGACCATACCCCAGCCTGGACAGTACTGGCAGGCCGTGGTGTTCGAAGGCATCCTTACCTTCGGAATGGTGCTGGTGGTGCTCAGCATGGCCAATGGGCCGAAGCTGGTCGGCTCCTTCGTGCCGCTGGCAGTGGGCGCCTATGTCATGTCTGCTGGCACGATGGGCGGGCCCTATGACGGTGCGGCCTTCAACCCCGCCCGCGCCTTCGGCCCGGACTTCGCGAGAGGTGATCTCTCGACCTACTGGGTCTATCCGCTGGGCTCTCTCCTCGGCGTCATCGTTGCCGTGGCGACTGCACGCTTCCTCAGGGGGCCGGCCAAGGCGCAGGAAGCCAATGCCGCCATGGGAAACCCGCTCGACAACGGCTAGGCGATGACCGGGCGCTGATGAACCCTCGCGGGGGGCTGGACCCAGTGCGCCGCGAGGTTTTCAATGACAAGATACTTTACCAATCGACGGCGATTCGCACGAACTCATTGACCATGATGCCCATCCTGAACATGCGCGGTTTCATCATCCCCCTGCTGGTGGCGAGCGCGGCGACGCTGTGCACGTCCGGTGTGGCGCGTGCCGCTGACCTCGCGCCCGTGGCGCCGGACCCGATTCGGGCCGCTTTCTTTGATGATGCGACATTCACCCTGCACGTTCGGAGCTACCTCTTCGACCGCACCAACAACCCGGGCGACGATCCTGCCGCATGGGCCTTCGGTGGCTGGGTCGGCTACCAGACGGGCTGGATTGGCGACATTCTCCAGTTCGGCGCCGTGGCCTATACGTCCCAGCCGCTCTGGGCACCCGAGGACCGCGCGGGCTCGCTCCTGCTGCTGCCCGACCAGGACGGCTTCTCGGTTCTGGGCCAGGCCTATGCAGCGCTTCGCTACGAGGGCCAGGTCCTGACGCTGGGGCGCCAGATGGTGGACCAGCCGGAAATCAACCCGCATGACAACCGCATGGTGCCCATCACCTATGAGGGGGGCTCGCTCGGCGGCGACGTTGGCATCTTCTCCTATTATGCAGCCTTCCTGACGGGCACCAAGACGCGCGGCTCGGACCAGTTCGACAATTTCGCCGAGGTCGTCGGCGTCGATCAGGACGAGCCGATGTACCTGGGCGGGCTTGCCCTTGCACCGAGCGATGACTTGAAAGCCCGCACGTCGCTTTATGTCGTGCCCGATATCCTGTTGTCGTCATACAGCGACGGTGGATGGAGCGGCCAGTTCGACGGCTTCAGCCTGAACATCTCCGGCCAGTTCATGATCCAGACCGGCATCGGCGACGAACTCCTGACCGGGCCGGATTTCACGCCGTGGGTCGCCGGCATCAAGGCCGACGTCAGCCGTGGCGGCTTGACGCTCACGGCGGGATACACCGCCAACGGATCGAATGACGACTGGCAATCTCCCTACGGCATGTGGCCCGGCTATACCAACATGGTCATCGGCGTGTTTGACCGGGCCGGCGAGCAGACGCTGCTGCTGGGTGCTGCCTATGACCTCGCGCATGTCGGGATTGATGGTCTGACCCTCAGCACGCTGGTCGCCATTGACACGCATGTTGCGGAAGACCTTCCGATGTGG
>JBEARP010000213.1:0-18277 GCA_041163105.1 Pseudomonadota bacterium | reverse complement strand
TGATTCTGAAGGGCGTGGAGCAGGCGGCCTTCATCAACTCGGTCGTCACCGTGGCCAAGATCGTTCCGATCATCGTCACCATCATCGCGCTGATCTTCGTGTTCAACTATGCGCAATTCGCGGACAATTTCTTCGGCGGCGCGGACATGCCGGTAAAGCCCCTGTGGCAGCAGGTGCGTGACACCATGCTGATTACCGTCTTCGTGTTCCTCGGCATCGAGGGCGCAAGCGTCTATTCGCGCTTCGCCAAGACGCGCGCCGACGTTGGCCGCGCGACGATCCTCGGCTTCGTCGGCGTCACCGGCCTGATGGTTGCGATCACGCTTCTGCCCTATGCCTCGATGATGCAGTCAGAGGTCGCCGGACTCCGCCAGCCGTCGCTGGCGGGTGTGCTCGAGTCGGTGGTCGGCCACTGGGGCGCCATCTTCATTTCGGTGGGTGTTCTCATCTCGGTGCTCGGCGCCTATCTCGCATGGTCGCTGATCTGCGCTGAGGTGATGTTCGCAGCGGCGAAGTCCAAGGACATGCCGAAGATCTTCGGCAACCAGAACGCCAACCGGGTTCCGGCCAATGCGCTGTGGCTGACAAATGCGGTCGTCTCGCTCTTCGTGATCTCGACCTACTGGTCGCGGGACGCCTTCAATTTCATGCTCGACATGACCAGTGTGACCACGCTGCTGCCCTATCTGCTTGTTGCCGGCTATGGCGTGCTGCTGGCGCGCAGCGGCGAGGGCTATCAGGGTGTCGAGCACCAGCGCGGCCGCGACCAGATCTTCTCGTGGATCGCGGTCATCTACGTGCTCTTCATGTTCCTGGCGGCAGGTCTCAAATATGTGCTGCTGGTTGCCGTTCTCTATGTGCCCGGCACCATCCTCTATGTCTGGGCGCGCAAGGACTGGAAGTTGCCGCTGTTCTCGCCGCGTGATCTCATCATTTTTGCCGTTACCGCGGTTGCGGGCCTCATCGGGGTCTGGGGACTGCTGTCCGGCGCCATCACACCCTAATCGAAAGGTGCACTGAACATGTCCAGCGAAACGAAGTTTGGCGTCTACTCCGAAGTTGGTCAGCTGCGGAAGGTGATGGTCTGCGCGCCCGGGCGCGCCCACCAGCGCCTGACCCCCAGCAACTGCGACCGGCTGCTGTTCGATGACGTGCTGTGGGTCGAAACCGCCAAGCGGGACCACTTCGACTTCGTGCAGAAGATGCGCGAACGCGGCATCGACGTCGTCGAGATGCACAACCTGCTGGCAGAGACGATGGCCATCCCCGAGGCCCGCAAGTGGATCTTTGACAACCAGATCGTTCCGGACCAGGTTGGTCTCGGCCTCATCGACGAAATCCGCAGCTATCTCGACGGCCTGTCCGACCGCGATCTGGCCGAAACGCTGATCGGCGGCCTCTCGACCGAGGAATTCCCCGAAAAGATCGGCGGCGAGGCGCTGAAGGTGATCAAGGAGGCTGCGGGTGAGACAGAGTACCTGCTGCCGCCGCTGCCCAACACGCTCTACACGCGTGACACCACCTGCTGGATCTATGGCGGCTGCACGCTGAACCCGCTCTACTGGCCGGCCCGCCACGAAGAGCCGATCCTCACGACCGCCATCTACAAGTTCCACCCCGATTTTGCCGGCAAGGTGAACGTCTGGTGGGGCGATCCGACCAAGGACCACGGCCTTGCCACGCTTGAAGGCGGCGACGTGATGCCCATCGGCAAGGGCAACGTGCTGATCGGCATGAGCGAGCGTACCTCGCGCCAGGCCATCAGCCAGCTCGCCGCGGCGCTGTTCAAGCAGGGTGCTGCCGAGCGCGTGATCGTGGCGGCCATGCCCAAGCTGCGCGCCGCCATGCACCTCGACACGGTCTTCACCTTCGCTGACCGTGACTGCGTTCTGCTCTACCCCGACATCGTCAACCACATCTCGGCCTATTCCTACCGCCCGAGCAGCCATCCCTCGGGTGTGGAGCTGCGCAAGGACGAAGGCACCTTCGTGGAGACCGTGGCGGGTGCTCTCGGCATCAAGAAGATGCGCGTCGTCGAGACCGGCGGCACCGCCTACATGCGTGAGCGCACCCAGTGGGACAGCGGCGCCAATCTGGTCTGCGCCTCGCCCGGCGTGGTCTATGCCTATGACCGCAACACCTACACCAACACGCTGCTGAGGAAAGAGGGCATCGAGGTCATCACCATCTCGGGCGCAGAACTCGGCCGCGGCCGTGGCGGTGGTCACTGCATGACTTGCCCGATCATCCGCGATGCGGTCGACTTCTAAGCCGACGCTGGGATGAGTGAGAGGGACGAGGTTCAGCCGCAGCCGCTTGGCCTGATCGAGGCCATCATTCCGGTGGCGAGCCTCGTCATTCTCGTCGGCCTGTCGTATTTCCTGTTTGGCGACGGCGGCGCCTCGGGGCCGAGCCAGGTTGCGCTGACGGTGGCCACGATGATCGCCGTCTTTGTGGCGTGGCGGCGGGGGCATTCTCTCGCGTCACTCCATGCGGCGGCCGTCGAAAGCGTCAGCTCCGGCATCGGCGCCGTGTTCATCCTGCTCGCGGTCGGCGCGCTGATCGGTACATGGGCGATGAGCGGTACGCTGGTGGCAATGGTTTACTTCGGCATCCAGATCCTGAGCCCAAACTACTTCTACCTGACGACGGCCATCGTCTGCGCGGTGATTTCCTCTTCGATCGGCAGTTCGTGGACGACGGCGGGCACCATTGGCGTGGGCTTCATGGGAATTGCTGCCAACATGGGGCTGGACCCTGCCATCACCGCCGCCGCCATCATCTCGGGGGCCTATTTCGGCGATACCACGTCGCCGCTGTCGGACTCGACCAACCTCGCCTCCGGCACCGTGGGCGTGGGCCTCTACCAGCACATCCGCGAGACGGCGCTGAGTTCATCAATCGCACTTGTCCTGTCGCTGGTGCTGTTCTGGTGGCTCGGCAAGCCGGGTGACTTCGACGCAACCGACAAGATCGCCGCCATCCGAGAGTTCTTCCCCACCTCGCCCTTGCTGTTCATTCCCCTGGTGCTGGTGGCGGCGCTGGCGCTGCTGAAATTCCCGCCCTTCACGGCGATCTTCATGGGCGCGCTGGCAGGCGGGTTGGTGGCGGCCATCGGTTCGCCGGATCGGGTCATCTCCTACGCCAATGCGCAGGAGCTGCCGCACGTCCTCGGCCTCATCAAGGGCGTCTGGCTGGCGCTTGCCAATGGCTACAAGACGGAAACCGGCAATCTTGCCATCGACCAGCTCGTCTCGCGTGGCGGCATGGACAGCATGCTTAACACCATCTGGCTGGTCATCACCGCGCTGGCCTTTGGCGGCGTGGTGGAGAAGGCGGGCGTGCTCGACCGGCTGATCCAGCCCATCGTCGACCGGACCAAATCAACAGGTGCGCTGATGACTGCCACGGTTGGTTCGGTGATCGGTGCGAATGTGGTGACAGCGGACCAGTATATCGCCATCGTGCTTCCGGCCCGCATGTTCAAGCCGGCCTTTGCCAAGCTGGGCTATTCGCCCGTCGTGCTGTCACGCGCGGTGGGTGCCACGGCCACGCCCACCTCGGCGATCGTGCCATGGAACAGCTGCGGCGCCTACATGGCGGCAACACTGGGCGTGGGAACGTGGCACTATGCGCCTTATGCGCTGTTCAGCTTCTTGAGCCCGTTGGTCGTCATCGCGCTGGCCTTCCTGAACATCCGCATGCCGCGGACGCGCGATGTGACCACTCAGGGGTAGACGGCCGGACCCAGAAGTGGGCCAAAGACACTGAAGAAGGTTTGAACGGCAAGGGCCGCCAGCACCAGGCCCATGATGCGGCTCATCACATTCGTCCCCGTGTCGCCGATCGCCTTCTGGATCGCTTCGGCGGAGCGCAGCACGGCATAGATCACCACCATCACCGCCAGCATCACGGCGGCCGTCACCGCCTGTTCGGCGATTGTCTTCACCGTGTGGTCGGTCATCGCCACGATGGCTGCAATCGAACCCCCGCCCGCCAGCATCGGCATGGCCAACGGAAACACCGCGACGTCGCCTGCCGGGGCATCGCTGTCCGGGCTGCCACCCGGCACCTCGCCGAACACCATGCGAAGGCCAAGGATGAGTAGAACCAGGGCACCCGCCACCCGCAGGGCGGGAAGGGTGACACCGATCTTCTCCAGAAACAGCTGCCCGAAGGCCAGCAGGAAGAGGAGGATTACGCTGGCGATGAGGCAGGCCCTGAGCGCCGTCCGATTGCGCTCAGCCGACGTCATCTTGGCGGTAACCGACAGGAACACCGGAACCGAAGCGAAGGGATTGATGGTCACTAGCAGCAGGATAAATTCATGCGAAATGTAAGTCACGACCTTCTCCCACCCCGTGAACCTCAGCATAGAACATTGCCTTGAAGAGTGCCACTGGCCGAAGGGCACCGTGCCACGCAGCTTGCCAAATCGAGCCATGTACCCTCAAATCGACGACGGCCGACCGGTCCAGCAGCGAGGAGCCCCACACGTGACAGGAAAGTCCCCCGTCAGCGGCACAGAACCCGGGCTCTCCACCACCGGCGGCCTGCTCTTGGTTATCGCCACCATCCTCCTGCTCGGTGCCCTGTCATGGGGCGAGATGGTGTTTGCGCCGGCAGCCTTCGCCATCTTCATCGTCATGGTGGTCTGGCCGCTGCAGGCCTGGCTGCAGACGCGCATGCCCAAATCGCTGGCCATCCTGATCACCATCCTGCTGACGGTGGTTTCCATCGTGGCGCTGCTGTTGTTGTTCGTCTGGGGCATGAGCGTGGTGGGCCAGTGGCTCATTCGCAACAGTGGCCAGTTGCAGAGCCTTTATCAGTCCGGCAGCCTCTGGCTCGAGGGGCACGGCGTGCCGGTGGCGGATCAGATCGCCAACATGTTCAGCATGTCGTGGGTTGTGGGCATGGTGCAGTCCACGCTGCAACGTCTGAATGGTCTGGCCGGCTTCGCCATGCTGGTCTTTGCCTTCGCCGTGCTCGGCTTGCTCGAGGTGGAGAATCTTGCCCGGCGAATCTCGGCCTCAGGCCGCCGTTTCGGTGGAGTCGATATCATCGAGGTGGGGCGCGAGATGGCTGGGCAGTTCGGCAAGTACATGCTGGTGCGCAGCATCGCCAGCCTGGTGACCGGGGCCATTGTCTGGCTGATAGCCTGGATGGTGGGGCTCGAGCATCCTTCGGCTTGGGCGGCCATTGCCTTTACGTTGAATTACATTCCTTTCATCGGGCCGCTGGTCGCCACCATGTTGCCGACGCTTTTCGCGCTGGCGCAATTCCAGTCATTCCAGATCGCGCTTGTCGTGCTCGTCTGTCTGACGGTCGTTCAATTCATCATCGGCAGCTACCTGGAGCCCGTGCTGACCGGTTCGACACTGTCGATGTCGCCCTTCGCGGTGATGTTCATGGTGTTCCTGTGGAGCCTGCTGTGGGGCCTGACTGGCGCTTTCATCGGCGTGCCCATCCTGGTGGCGGTGCTCACCGTGTGCCGCCGCCTGCCATCCATGCGCTGGCTCACCGTCATGCTTTCGGCCGACAAGGCCTGAGAGGTTCGTTCACGGCGCGAGCCGGTTCTGTCAGTCATGCGTCCCCCACCTTCCTCTTCCACTGGCGCGTCGCTTGGCCTATTGGCTGCACAAGAATTTGGTTCACAGGTTTTCGGGCATATGATCCGCATAGACAACGTCAGCAAGCAGAACGGCCATCAGCTGCTGTTCATCGAGGCATCCGCCGCACTTCACCGGGGTGAGAAGGTGGGTTTGGTGGGGCCGAATGGCGCAGGCAAGACCACCCTGTTTCGCATGATCACCGGTCAGGAGGAGCCTGACGAGGGTCAGGTCTCCGTCGACCGTGGAATTTCCATCGGGTACTTCAGCCAGGACGTGGGCGAAATGAGCGGCCGTAGCGCCGTATCCGAGGTGATGGACGGCGCTGGGCCCGTGAGTTCCGTGGCGCTTGAGATGAAGGATCTGGAGGCCGCCATGGCCGACCCTGATCGCCTGGAGGAAATGGACCAGATCATCGAGCGTTATGGCGAGGTGCAGGCGCGCTTCGATGAGCTTGGTGGCTATGCACTCGAAAGCCGGGCGCGCGAGGTTCTGGCCGGCCTCAGCTTCAGCCAGGAGATGATGGACGGCGACGTGGGCGCCCTGTCTGGCGGTTGGAAGATGCGCGTGGCGCTGGCTCGTATCCTGCTCATGAAACCCGATGCGATGCTGCTCGACGAACCCAGCAACCATCTCGACCTCGAAAGCCTGATCTGGCTCGAGTCGTTTCTCAAGAACTACGAAGGCATGCTGATGATGACCTCGCATGACCGCGAGTTCATGAACCGCATCGTCACCAAGATCGTTGAGATCGATGGTGGCGAGCTGAACAGCTATTCGGGCGATTATGAGTTTTACGAGCAGCAGCGTGCGCTCAACGAGCGCCAGCAGCAGGCCCAGTTCGAGCGGCAGCAGTCGATGCTGGCCAAGGAGATCAAGTTCATCGAGCGCTTCAAGGCGCGGGCCTCGCATGCCGCGCAGGTTCAGAGCCGCGTGAAGAAACTCGAGAAGATCGACCGGGTCGAACCGCCGAAGCGGCGGCAGACCGTGTTGTTCGACTTTCCGACCGCGCCGCGCTCCGGCGAGGACGTTGTCTCGCTCCGCAATGTGCACAAGCGCTTCGGAAGCCGCAGCATTTATGCAGGTCTCGACTTCCAGGTGCGCCGTCGGGAACGCTGGTGCGTGATGGGCATCAACGGAGCCGGCAAATCGACGCTCTTGAAGCTGGTGACGGGAACCACCGAACCTGACGATGGTCGCGTCACCATGGGCGGCAGCGTGAAGCTCGGATATTTCGCCCAGCACGCCATGGAACTCTTGGAGGGCGAGCACACTGTGTTCCAGTCACTCGAATCGGCCTTTCCCCAGGCAGGGCAGGGCTCGTTGCGCGCCCTTGCCGGCTGCTTCGGCTTTTCGGGTGATGACGTCGAGAAGAAGTGCCGCGTGCTGTCTGGCGGCGAGAAGGCCCGCCTCGTGATGGCACGCATGCTCTATGATCCGCCAAACTTCCTGGTGCTGGACGAGCCCACCAACCACCTCGACCTCCTGACCAAGGAAATGCTGATCAAGGCGCTGTCCGACTACGAGGGCACGATGCTGTTCGTCTCGCATGACCGCCACTTCCTGGCGGCTCTTTCCAACCGCGTCCTGGAACTGACGCCGGATGGCATTCACCAGTATGGCGGCGGCTACACCGAATATGTGGCGAGCACGGGCCATGAGGCGCCGGGGCTTCACGCCTGATTTCCGTGAACTGGGTTACTGGCTCGCGAGCCGGCAGGGGAAGGCCTCAGACAGCGCGGCCGCAACGAGGCCGTCTGACTTGTGGTTCAGCAGGCTGGGATGGTTGTTCAGCCAGTCAACGGTCACTTTCACCAGATCGGACTGGGTGCCCGGTGTGGTGCTGCTCCAGTTGAAGCCATGGAGCTTGCTGGTGCAGTCAAACGTGTCTGAGACCCCCACCACATAGCCGGTGCACTGCGCCACTTTGAGGCGATAGAGCGGGGTTGATGGGCTTGCCTTGCAGATTTCGAGCAGGTCCCAGCCGTTCACATAGCCGGCCGAGGCTTCGACGGGATGATTTAAGGCAAGGGCCAGTAGTGCGGCGAGCACGTAGCGCTTCTTGAACATATTGTCTTCTCCCAGTGGAGGCCGCCATTTGCGGCCGCCTGATTCTCTCGAGTAAGGTATAGTACGTACGTATTTATTCTAATTGACTCTGGTCAAATGACTTAACTTCAGGGGTATGTTGCCTCGCGCCCCTTGACCTGCACATCACCATGAGCCGACTGTTGAAGCAGCTTCAATTTCGGGGGGGAAGCCCAAGGGCTTCAATGTCTTGCATGCGGATATTCCATTCAGACGATCATCGCGGGCACGCCGGCGCCATGGAAATGCGCTACGACCGGCTTATCCCGATGTGCGAAAGCCCTGACCGCATCGACACGATTCTCGCCGCGTTGCGCGACCAGGGACACGTTGACCTTGCCCTGGCCTCCTCTTTCGGGCTCGAGCCGGTGCTCCGGGTCCACACGCCCGGCTTCGTCGACTTTCTACAACGATGCTGGCCGCTGTGGGAGGCCGAGTTTGGACCTGGCGGCTTCGCCACTGCCTACATGTTCGGCATGCGCGGCATGGATCAGGTGCCGAACGGCAGCGTCCATTCCATGCTGTCCTGTTACACCTTCGATGTCTGCGTTCCCTTCGTGGCCGGCACTTGGACCGCAATCAGGTCGGCGGTGGACGTGACACTATCGGCAGCCAACCATGTCGCCGACGGTGGCCGTTCTGCCTTCGCGCTTTGCCGTCCGCCAGGCCACCACGCCTCTTCTGACCTTGCCGGTGGCTATTGCTACGTGAACAACGCCGCCGTTGCGGCGCAGATGATGCTTGACCGCGGCGCCTCGCGCATCGCCATCCTCGACGTCGACTATCATCACGGAAACGGCACGCAGCGGATATTCTATGATCGCGACGACGTGCTCTATGCCTCGATCCACGCCACGCCGGAACGCGAGTATCCCTTTTTGCTCGGCTATGCGCACGAGACGGGAGCCGGCAAGGGCCAGGGTTTCAACTTCAACCAGCCGCTGCCGCTCGGCACGGCGATCGACAGTTACCGTCCGGCGCTGGCCGCCGCCCTCGAACGCGTGCGCGCCCATGCACCTGACGTTCTCATCGTGTCGCTCGGTGTCGACAGCTACATCCGCGACCCGGTGGGTGGCTTCGCGCTCGAAAGCGACGACTTCCTGACGCTGGGTGGCGACATCGCGACGCTGCCCATGCCCACTGTGTTCGTGATGGAAGGTGGCTATGCAATCGACGAACTGGGACGCAACACCGCCAATGTGATCTCAGGCTTCGCGCAACGCCGCGGCTGAAGCCTAGCCCTGCGTGGTCACGGTGATCACCTTCTTCATCCGCGCGTCCAACGCCTCCCAGTTGGCGCCGAATATGGCCCAGCCCTGCAGGCTGAAGAGGTTGAACATGCGGGCCATATCTTCGTTCGACTTGGGGTAGTTGATCCAGTGCGGAGGCGCCACGAGGTCCGAGCGTGACATGAAGTCCGTCGAGACATCAAGAAAGCGCTGCTGCGTCTCCCTCTCCATGAGATAGGCCTGGAAAAGATCGGCAAGGTCCGAGTGCTTCGTTCCGCGCACTTTCATGAACCAGTTGGTGTAGGAGGCGGTGCCCTCGGCGGGGATGGCCGCGCTGAACTCGGTGCCGTGCTCCTTGATGAAGCCATAGGCATCGGCTGAATACATCATAGCCACCTCTGCCTCCTGCTGCAGCATCAGGTTGGCGAGTTCCGCGCCGTCCTTGTACCACTTGGGCATGCGCAGTTTTTCGAGTTCCACAAACAGCGGCTCCATCTCGGCCGGCGTTCCGAACACCTCCTCGATGCCTGGCTTGGTTTTCGACAGCAGCGCGGGGATGCAGAGGTCCCAGTAGAAGGCCGCTGAATCCATCGTCGTCTTGCCGAGTACCTTGGGGTCCCAGAAGTGCGTCCAGCTGTCGGGGCCGAGGCCCGCCGACTTCGCCGTCAGCATCCACAGCGAACCACCGCCGAACGGCACGCCAAATTTCTTCGCTTCACCGCGCGTTGCATCGAACCACGGGTACACTGCCTCGAAACCCTTGATCTTGCTTCGGTCAGTTTCGAGAAAGAGGTTCTCCGCAAGGCCCGAGGAGGTGGTGTACTCATCGGCGATGGTAATGTCGAATGGCGGATTGTCGGCGGGGGCCGCCACGATCTGCGACACCATCTGGTCCCAGCCGCCGGCCGTTTCTACCTTGGTACCGTACTTGGCGTTGAAGGGCTCCACCACCGCCTGGCGGAAGCTCAGCTCATGGTTTCCCGACCAAGATACCACGATCAGGCTCTCGCCCTCGAAGGCGGCATGTGCAGTCGACACCATGGCCCTGCCCAGAAGAGCCGGCATGGCCACACCTGCCGCAGCCTGCGCAAGGAAGCGACGACGAGTCGGGTTGAAGTACTTCATGGTCATCTGAGTGCTCTCTGTTCTGTCGCGTCGAGATGTTGAGAAATCAGTGGATCACTTCGGGCATGGGTGCGCAAGTGTTCGCGACCACCCTCACCACAACGCGCCGCCAGTGATCTGGATGTTCTCGGCAGTGATGCCGCGGGCGTCGTCACGGCAAAGATAGGCGGCCAGAGTGGCGACCTCACCGGGCTGGATGATGCGTTGTTGAGGGTTCTGGGTGGCGATCTCCGCCATTGCATCTTCTAGCGTCCTGCCTTTGCCCTCGCGCGCGACGAGCTGTTCGACGTTGCGCCGCATCAGTTCGGTCTCGACCCAGGTGGGTGAGATCATCACGCAACTCACGCCATGTGGCGCGCCCTCGAGGGCGATGCAGCGCGTCAGGCCGAGCAGGCCCGCCTTGGAGGCGCAATAGGCAGGGTTGTCCTTCCAGCCCACGGTCGCCGCGGTCGAACCGATGTTGATGATGCGGCCCCACCCGCGCCTCATCATGCCGGGCAATAACGCCCTGACCATGCGGAAGGCACCGGAGAGATTGGTCTCGATGATCTTCTGCCACAGCTCGTCCGAGTGGCCGCAGACCGGCTGCTCTGCCGTGGTGCCCGCGGCGTTGACCAGAATGTCGAAGGGACCGCAGCAGCCCTCGGCCGCAGCGACGAAACGCTCTATGCTGCCCCCTTCGCGCACGTCGAGATGGCCGGCGAATACCCGGATGCCCGATTTGGCAAGGGCCTGGCGCACAGCCTCGATCTCTGCTTCTTCAGGATAGGCGGCGGCATCTCCCAGCCGGGCGCCGGGGCCAACATAGGAGCCGACCGCGACATGCGCCCCCTCGGCTGCAAGAGCGTGCGCGATGGCGCGGCCCTGGCCAGTCATTCCGCCGGTGACGAGGGCGGCCTTGCCCGACAGCGACGTCATGGCATGGCCCCGCCAGATGCAGGTGGTTCTTGCAGTGGCCAGTCTCTACGCCCAAAATAAGAGCGGTCCGGTATATCGGCGGTCGCATCGTGCATGGAAAGATCAAGCTAGATGAGGTTTTCTCCCTCGGCCATGTGCCTTTGGGTCTATGAGGTTGGACTTGCCTCCTCGACATGAGATGGGCAGCGCTACACAGCGGGCGCTGGTCGCGGCCATCAACGGCGTCGGCTCGGACAGCCATGTCGACCGCCTGATCGACCTCATCGCGTCCCTCGTCCCGCATGACCTGGTGACGGTGGTGCGCTATTCTGTGACGGAGCGGCCGGAGTTCGTGTCGCACCGCAACTATTCCGAGGAGATGATCGAGAGATATCTGGCGGTCTATTACCCCTACGATCCCTTCTATCGGCAATGGCGTGAAGGACAATCGCCTGGCGTGGTTCGCCTGCAGGCCGCAGCCCCGGTACAATATGTGACCGAATTCCTCGGCCAGTCTGTGATCACCGACGAACTGGGCGTTCTGCTCGAGGATGGGCCCGGCTGGTGCCTCGGGGTGTTTCTCGATCGCCGCAAGGGGCGATTCAGCCAGGCTGACATGGCGCGGCTGGACGCGCAGTTCCCCGTCATTGCGGCGCTGCATGCGCTGGATACGAGGGCGCGCCGCCCGCGCTTCCGCCGCACCGAGCAACCCCCTGCCAAGGGCAAGACGCCGTGGTTGCCGGCAAGCCCCACCGCACATGACCGACTTTGGCCCGAACTGAGCCCGCGTGAGCGCCATATCGTGGGGCTTATTCTGGAAGGCCATCCCACAGCAGCGATTGCCGGGAAACTGGCCCTTGCCCGCGGCACGGTGAAAAACCACCGCCGCAACATCTACACCAAGCTCGATATCACCACCGAGCGTGAGTTGTTCCTTCGCTACTTCGATTCAACTGGAGGGCGTTCTTGACAGGGTGACCGGTGAACCATAGCTTGATGGGCATCCAGTTTTTTGTACAGGCCCACAGCGAGGCGGCATGGCGCATCCTGCATCCACGGTTCGGCACGAGGCGGAGGTCGGGCGACGGCATACGCCCGACTTCGGCGGCCGCACACTGGTTCTCGAACTCGAACTCTTCCTTCTGTTCTTCGTATCCACGGGGCTCAGCGTTGCAGGGGTGATCCCGATGTGGCTCGGGGCCCTGGGCAACACGGTTTTCCTCTATGCGCTCTACACGGTTGTTCATGAGGCCGTGCACGCCAACATCAGCTCGCGACGCAAGAACCTGCGCTGGATCGACCCTCTGGCCGGCATCATCGCCTGCGCACCGCTGTGGCTGAACTATCACCAGCACAAGCGCCAGCACATGGCGCACCATGCCCACACCAACGAAGACGTTGACCCGGACATCTATGCGCGCGGAAGCTTCCTCGGCTGGATATTCCTTCGCCTGCCGGTGGCGCTCATCAACTATTTCAATCCGGTGCAGCTGTACCGAGATTGCGGGCGCTTCAACTGTACACGCCGCGAGTATGCCTACACCTTCATCGGCTTCACCGTCTATTCACTGATCGTGATCGGGCTTCTGGCGCTGGGCTATTGGCGCGAGGTGCTGTTTCTGTGGCTCATTCCATGGTGGATCGGTCAGACGGCGATGCTCACCTTCTTCACCTGGACGCCACACCATGACCACCATGAGACGGGTCGCTACCGCAATACGCGCGTGTCGCTTTTCCCCTTCGCCAACTTCCTGCTGCAGGGACAGAACTACCACCTCATCCATCACATGATGCCGGCCATCCCCTATTACCGCTACAAGCCGGTGTTCGATGAACTGCGTCCGGTGCTCGAGGCCAAAGGTGCGAGAATCGAGGGGCTGGTACCAGACCGGCGCAACGAGCACCCTGTGCTCAGCGGCGAAGTACCTCGATGAGGCCTGCGCCGACGATCAGCGCCGTGCCAATGCCCTCTGCCAGCCCGAAAGGCTGGCCCGAGAGCAATCCTGCCGACAGCGTGCCGAACAGTACCTCGGTCATCAGCAGGATGCCGACGCGCGCCGAGTCGATGCGTTGTGCCGCCCAGAGAACCAGAAAATTGGGAGGCACGAAGATGACGAGTCCGAGCAGCACGATCCACGGCAGCATGGATTGGAGGTGACCCGGCTGGGCCAGCGGCAGCGCCAAGGCTGCGGCGATGGCCAGAATGACGGCCGACGACAGAAAGCCGCCGAGCGCGAAGCCGAACACCGGTTGCGCCACCAGTCGGGTGGGCCGGTGAAAGCTGCGGATGGTGCCCGCCGCCCACAACATGCCGCTGAGAAGGGCCAGCGCATCGCCCCAATTGCGCGGCAGCGGAATGCCATCCTTGACGCCAAGCACGACTGCCAGCCCCGCGAAGCCCATGGCCATGGCAAGCAACCTACTGGCGCTGAGCCGCTCGCGGAAGAGAAGCCAGCCCGCAATGGTGCTCCACACAGGCGTCAGGTAGAACAGCAGAATGGCGTGGATGACGTCGGTCAGCACGAGGCTCACCGTGTAGAGCGAGAAGGCGGTGCCAAGCAGAAGGCCGTTGACCGACTGGTCCATGAAGCCGGTCCAAGCCTTGCGTTGCGTCAACCACGGCAGGGCAGACAGCATCGCCAGCGCATTGAAGATCAGCGACACCCATGCGCCGCCCACCCCCTCCGAGCCGAACCAGTGGAGTGGAACCCAGAACACCCCCCACATGGCGCCGCACAGGGCCACCGCTATGGCAGGCAGGAGGTGGGATTCCGGTCTTGCGGCAGGCGCGCTCATGCGTTCCTTATGCGTCGCTGCGCGGCGCCATGCAATGTGACCCTGGTCACCGGGCCCGGTATTTCCTTGACCGTGCCGGGAAACAGGTTTGATTATACCTGCATTGGCAGAAGACCAAAAGTAAAACAGCCCAGGGAGTGAAGCAATGAGCAAGAACATCAGCATACTGAGCAAAAGTCGTCGCAGGTTCCTGAAAGGGGCAGCATTGACGGTTGCCATGCCGGCCATCATCGGCCGGGCCAACGTCAGCACGGCAAAAGCCGCCTTCGAGGGCGAGAGCCTGATCGCCGTGTCATGGTCGGGGAACTATGAGCAGGTGTTCCGCGACACGGTGATCAATCCGTTCAATGCCAAGTACAACACCAAGGCGGAAACGGTCGGTGGCTGGGATCAGATCGTCAGCCAGATTAAGGCCGCCCCGGCCGACAACCCGCCCTTCGACGTGACGGTGGCCGAGGAATACATCTCGTCCTCCGGTCTTGCCGAGAACCTCTACATGAAGACGGATCGCTCCAAGATCCCGAACCTCGATGCCGTCTATCCGTGGTTCTACGAGACGCGGCCCGACAAGGCGAAGGAGTATGGCGTTCCCTTTGGCGGCGGAACCTGCATGCTGCTGATCCGCAAGAACCTCGGGATCGCGCCCGACTCATGGAACCTGCTGTGGGACGAGCGCCTCGCCGGCAAGACCACGGCTGATAGCGCGGCCTGGTGGTGGACGCTCTCAGTTCCCGCAGTGATGGCGCAGACCTCGCCGGGCCTTGACGAAATGTACGACATGAGCACGGCCGAACCGCTGTTCCAGCAGTTGGACAAGCTGAAGGTCGCCAAGTGGTTCAAGGACGGTGCCGAGCAGGCCAACCTGCTCAACCAGGGCGAAGCCGACGCTGCGATGAGCTACTCCTCGGATGCCTATACCTTCCTCACGCAGAGCCCTGACGAGTACACCGTCGCGGTTCCGAAGGAAGGAGCATCTGCCTGGGCCGACTGGTACTTCAAGGTGCGCGGCACCAAGCACAATGATCTTGCCGACCTGTTCATGAACTACATGCTCGAGAAGGAAACGCAGGACCGGTTCCTCTCGCAGTCGCTGATTTTCATGGCGCGCAAGGACGTGACCGTTCCGGCCCACTGGTCAGGCTACCCGACGTCCAACGAGGACTATCACAAGATGTTCCAGATCATCACCATGGATGGCTGGGACAAGATCAACGCCAATTACCAGGCCTACGACGATCGGATGAAGCAGACCATCGCCAAGACATCCGGCTGATCCGATGCCGCAAGCCCGCGCCGCGTGGTGCGGGCTTGCATCTTGTCCGTCTCGGTAAAAGGTAAAATGATGATGGCATTGCGTCACTGCAGGCCTGGCCTGTCTTGCATTCCTGCCGAATCGAGCTGCCCTCCCGGGTGCTCTTCTGATGGAGCGTGCGGGTGACGGCAGCGCGTTCAGCACTCGAACTTAGCAATGTTGTGCGGCGTTTCGGCTCCGTCGTGGCGGTGAACAATGTCTCCTTGTCCGTTGGAAAGGGAGAGTTCGTAACGCTGCTCGGGCCTTCGGGATCGGGCAAGACGTCCACCTTGCGGCTGATCGGCGGTTTCGAGGAACTGGACGGCGGCTCCATCCGGCTCAACGGAGAGCGGATCGATCATCTTCCAGCCTACCAACGCGACACAGCAACCATTTTCCAGTCTGGCGCATTGTTCCCGCACAAGACGGTGGCCGAAAACGTCGCCTATGGCCTGCGCATGCGCAAGGTTGCCAAGGATGAGATGGCGAAGCGAATTGCCCAGTCGCTCAACACCGTGCGCCTCACCGGTCTGGAGAACCGCTATCCAGCGCAGCTCTCTGGCGGCCAGAAGCAGCGCGTGGCACTGGCGCGCTCGCTGGCCGTCAGGCCTGCCATTCTGCTGTTTGACGAGCCCCTCTCGGCACTCGACCTGTCGCTGAGGCTTCAGCTGCGCGCCGAAATCAAGCGGCTGCATGACGAGCTTAAATTCAGCGCCATCTACGTGACACACGACCAAGGCGAGGCCATGGCAATGTCGAGCCGGGTCGCCGTCATGAATGCCGGTTCCATCGAGCAGATCGATACACCGGAGACCGTCTTCCATTCCCCATCAAGCGAGTTCGTCTACACCTTCATCGGCGAGAGCTGCTGCCTGCCGGTTCGCGTGACGGGTTCAGCTGTCCACGACAAGAACGGCGGGGAGGTTGGCCTCATGCTGGCGCACCGTCCCGACGAAGGCGATTGCCGCATCTATGTGAGGCCGTCGCGACTGCGCCTCGATGGCGATGCGACATCGATGCCGAATCGTCTGAGGGCGCGCATCCACTTCATCGAGTTTCTCGGCGACGTCTACCGCTATCACCTGAAGTCGGGTGCGCTGGAAATGGCCGCCGACCATTCAGGAGCTATCGGCAGGAACGTAGGCGACACGATCGACATCGGCTGGCGGAACGAAGACATGAGAATCTTCCGGTGACGGCCCTATCGCAGGCCGCAGACGATCTTCATGCCACTGAGCGGGCCGCCCAGGCTCGGCGCAAGGCACTGGCGCCTTGGCTGCTGATGCTGCCGGCGCTGGTGATCGTGCTCGTGTTCTTCGGCATCCCCACTCTTTACATGTTGCGGATGAGCTTCAACCTGCACATTGACCAGCGGCTCTACGTGCCGGGCTTCACATTCGAGCATTATGTCAATCTCTTCTCCAACCCGCTGTTCACCAATGCCATCCTCACCACCATCCGCTTGGCACTGATCGCCTCGCTCGCGACGGTTGCCATTGGCTATGCCTTTGCGCTGCTGGTGTGGCTGAAACCCGCCCGCTGGCGGCTGCTGTTCATCGGGCTGGCGCTGGCTCCGCTGCTGATCTCGGAGATTGCCATCATCTTCGGCTGGTGGATGTTCTTCCCGAAGAACGGGTTGCTCAGCTATGCGCTGCTTTCGTCCGGGCTGGTGAGCGACAAGATCAGCCTCATGTACACCGAGTTCGCGGCCTTTGTCGGCCTGGTCTATGTCACGCTGCCCTATTGCTTCTTCATCCTGCTGTCGATCTTCGACGGCATCGACAAGCGTCTGCTCGAGGCAAGCGCCGACCTTGGCGCACCGCCGACGCGAACCTTCCGCGAGGTGATGCTGCCATTGACATGGACCGGCATCCTTGTGGCCTTCTCCCAGTCCTTCATCTGGACGATGGGCACCTATGCCACTCCGTCCGCCCTCGGGCCGGACACGCTGTGGACCATGGGCTTCCTGATCCAGGAGCAGATGCTGGGCAAGCACAATTGGCCCATGGCCTCCGCCTTTGCGGTGGTGCTCGTCGTGGGTGTTGCCGCGGTGATGACCTTGACGCGCAGCCTGCAGTCCGAACGGACGTCCTTCCATGTCTGACGCGACGCATCGCAGCATTGAACCCCTGGTGCTGAAGGTGCTGGTCGCTGCCTTCACCATCTTCATCATCGGCTACATTCTCGTGCCGATCCTCGTCACACTGGTGATGTCATTCAACAACGCGGCGATGATCCGGTTCCCGATCGCCAGCTGGTCGGCGCGCTGGTACGCGGACTTTTTCGCCAGCGGTCAGTGGACCGATGCGCTGAAGAACAGCATTCTGATCGCTCTCGGAACCGCCGTCATATCCACCACGGCGGGTGTGCTGTGCGCCTGGGCGTTCCAGCGCTTCCACATTCCGTTCCGTGACATGTGGTACATTCTCATCATGATGCCCTTGTTCATGCCGGGCGTGGTGCTGGGACTGGGGGTTGCCATTGCCTTTGGCGGGCTCTCGATCGGTGGCTACGCCTTCTACGGGTCGCGCGAGCTGGTGATGGTGGCGCACTCGCTTTGGGCGATGCCGCTGGTTTTCATGCTGATGGAGGCGACGTTCAAGACCATCGACTACCGGATCGTCGAGGCGTCCCATGATCTGGGTGGCGGGCCGGTGCGAACCTTCTTCGAAGTGGTGTTGCCGCTGGTTTCCACCGGCATCGTGTCCTCGATGTTGTTTGCCTTCGTCATCTCGCTGAACGAGTTCGTCATGGCGCTGTTCCTCACCGACCGCGACACGCAGACACTGCCGGTTCTCATGTGGCTGAGCCTGCGGTCTGCCGGCACGCCGCGCCTTGCCGTTGCCTCTGTGATCCTGGCGCTCACCGTGTTCGCCTGCCTGACGATCATCATGATGTGGTACGTCCGTCAACTTCGAAAGGTCTCGCGATGAAGATCGGTGCTATGGTGGCAACGGAGAAGGGTGGCCCTGGGGTGCTGAAGCGGGCGCAGGTGGACCTTGCGTGGCCGCGCGGGCCGTTGGACGTTCTCGTCGAACTGAAGGCCGCGGCGCTGAACCCGGCAGATATCTTTTTCCGCCAGCTTGGTGGCTACGTTGCGGGGCCCGAACCCTTCGTGCTCGGCCACGACGGCATGGGCATCGTCAAGGAGATCGGACCGGCGGTCACGCTGGTCAGGCCGGGAGACCGGGTTTGCTTCTGCAATGGCGGCATTGGCGGAGCGCTTGGAACCTATGCCGAGG
>JBEARP010000212.1:0-2776 GCA_041163105.1 Pseudomonadota bacterium | reverse complement strand
CTTTACGTTCTGTAAAAGCCGGAGCAATAATACCTCACTGAAGCGGCCGATTTGTTTGGCTGCGCCGGAGTAAAACTGCGGCAGTTAGAGTCCTTTGTCTGAGTTGGCAGGGGGCGGGGGATGAAGTCAGTGGAGCTATACGCGCGGGTTCGGCACGCCGTCATGATCGAGGGGATCAGCGAACGGGCTGCAGCAGAACGGTTCGGCATCAACGCCCGAACGGTCTCGAAGATGCTGAAGTTCTCGGTTCCGCCAGGTTACGTACGCAAGGGGCTGCCCTTGCGGCCGAAGCTCGACGGGTTCACTGGCATCATAGATGCGATTTTGACAGCTGACAGGGATAGACTGAAGAAGCAGCATCACACGAGCAAGCGTGTATTTGAGCGACTGCGCGACGAACACGGCTTTACCGGCAAGCTCACGATCGTGAAGGACTATGTTGCGGACTGGCGTCAGCGGACGCGGGAGATGTTCGTGCCGCTTTCGCATCCGCCAGGGCATGCCCAGGCAGACTTTGGAGAAGCCATTGGTGTGATTGGTGGTGTCGAGCGCAAGATCCACTTCTTTGCGATGGACCTGCCACATTCCGACGCGATCTTCGTAGTGGCCTACCCGGCTGAGACGACGGAAGCTTTCTGCGACGGACATGTCAGAGCGTTCGCATTCTTCGGCGGCGTACCGATGTCGATTTTGTATGACAACACGAAGATCGCGGTTGCCCGCATTCTGGGCGATGGCAAGCGCCGGCGGACGCGGGTGTTCAGCGAGTTGCAGTCTCACTACCTGTTCGAGGACCGGTTCGGCCGGCCCGGCAAAGGCAACGACAAAGGCAAGGTCGAAGGGCTTGTCGGGTATGCGCGGCGGAACTTTCTCGTACCGATCCCGGTGTTCGAGAGCTTCGAGGCACTGAATGCTCATCTGATGACCTGCTGCCGCCGTCGACTGTCAGACTATTTGCGCGGCAAGCACGCGACGATCGGTGAACGCCTCGTGCATGATCTTGCCGCTTTCCAGACACCACTGCCGGCACCTTACGACGCCTGCGAAAAGGTGAGCACGCAGGTATCCTCGTTGGCGCTGGTGCGTTACCGGTGCAATGACTACTCTGCGCCGACGGCTTACGGGTACCGGAAAGTGCTGGTCCGGGGGTATGTGCATGAGGTCGTCATCACCTGCGGGGCGGAGATCATTGCACGTCACCCACGTTCCTACGAGCGTGAGGACTTCGTGTTCAATCCGCTGCACTACCTGGCGCTCATCGAGCAGAAGATCAACGCGCTCGACCAGGCAGCACCACTGGTCGGATGGCAGTTGCCTGAGGAGTTCGCCACACTGCGGCGTCTTCTGGAAGCCCGGATGGGCAAGAAGGGCAAGCGCGAGTTCGTCCAGGTGCTGCGGCTGATGGAGGTTTTCAGGATCGACGACGTTGCCGCCGCCGTGCGTGATGCCATCGCCCGTGGCGCGGTCGGCTTTGATGCCGTGAAGCATCTGGTGCTGTGCCGCATCGAGCGGCGTCCACCACGGCTCGACATGACGATCTATCCATATCTGCCCAAGGCAACCGTGGCGATGACCGCGGCCCGGTCATACATGGAACTTCTGACTGCAGTGACGCCATGACCGACACGCCACAGATCCTGCTCAGCCACCACCTGAAGGCATTGAAGCTTCCAACGTTCCTGCGGGAGTACGACAAGGTCGCCCGCCAGTGCGCTGCCGAGGGCGTCGACCATCCGCGTTATCTGATGCGGCTGGCCGAAATGGAAATGATAGACCGGGAGCGCCGGATGGTCGAGCGCAGGATCAAGGCGGCGCGCTTCCCGACTGTCAAAAGCCTCGACAGCTTCGACTTCCTCGCCCTGCCGTCATTGAACAAGATGATGGTTCTGGAACTGGCGCGCTCAGACTATATCGAGCGGCGTGAGAACATCATTGCTGTCGGCAACAGTGGCACGGGCAAGAGCCACGTCGCTCTCGGCCTTGGCCTGGCAGCCTGCCAGAAGGGCCTGTCCGTCGGCTTCATCACGGCGTCGGCTCTCGTCCACGAGCTGCTCGAGGCGCGTGACGAGAAGCGGCTTTTGCGGTTCCAGCGCCAGCTCGCCGGATACAAGCTGCTGATCATCGATGAACTCGGCTATGTGCCGTTGTCACCGACCGGGGCCGAGCTGCTGTTCGAGGTCTTCAGCCAGCGCTACGAGCGCGGCAGCACGCTGGTCACCAGTAATCTGCCATTCGACGAATGGACATCCGTGTTCGGGTCCGAGCGGCTCACCGGCGCACTTCTCGACCGCCTCACTCACCACGTCCATATCCTCGAAATGAACGGCGACAGCTTCCGCCTCGCTCACTCCAGGCGCCGGTCACGCCGTGCCAGGGCCGAGCTCCCCATTGAAGACCCGCCAGCCGCCGCAACATAGAAACGCTCGTTAAGCAAGAAGGCCCCCGATATATCGGGAGCCTTCTTGCCTGCGCCCATGCTGCACTTTTACTCCGGAAAACTGCTGCAGATTCACTCCGGCGTTGACATGGGACGGACGCTGCCCACATCTACGGCGGATTCCTCGCAGCCCTCACCAGTTGGTGCGAGCAGAGGGACATCGCCTACCAAGGAGTGTCCGTCGGGACCATCAAGCGCTTCGCCACCGGCAAGGGCAATGCCGACAAGCAGGCGATGATCGCTGCCGTGCGCGAGCGCGGCTTTGAATCGGCAGATGACAACGAGGCGGACGCCATCGCCATCCTGCTCTGGGCGCTCGAGACGAAGGGTGGTGTGGCA
>JBEARP010000211.1:0-7359 GCA_041163105.1 Pseudomonadota bacterium | reverse complement strand
GCCGGCGCGCACTTCGGCGCCGATGTAGACCACGCCGGATTCATCGAGACCGCCGAGCGCGCTTTCCGACACGTTCGGGATGTCGGCGGAAATTTCCTCCGGTCCCAGCTTGGTGTCACGGGCGGCCACGGTCAGTTCTTCGATGTGGATGGTGGTGTAGCGGTCTTCTTCGACCACCCGCTCGGAAAGCAGGATGGAGTCTTCGAAGTTGTAGCCGTTCCAGGGCATGAACGCGACCAGCATGTTCTGGCCCAGAGCCAGTTCGCCGATGTCCGTCGACGGACCGTCGGCCAGCACGTCGCCGCGCTCGATGCGGTCACCCACACGCACCAGCGGACGCTGGTTGATGCAGGTGTTCTGGTTGGAACGCTGGAACTTGGCGAGCGTGTAGATGTCCACACCCGACTTCGACGGATCGGTCTCTTCCGTGGCGCGGATGACGATGCGCTTGGCGTCAACCTGGTCGACCACGCCGGACCGGCGGGCGGCCACGGCAGCACCGGAGTCACGCGCGACCACGGCTTCCATGCCAGTGCCGACCAGCGGCGCATTGGTGCGCACCAGCGGAACGGCCTGACGCTGCATGTTGGAACCCATCAGCGCGCGGTTGGCGTCGTCGTTCTCGAGGAACGGGATCAGCGCCGCAGCCACCGACACGAGCTGCTTCGGCGATACGTCGACATAGTCGATGCGGTCGGCCGGAACGATCAGCACGTCGCCGGCATGGCGGGCGATGACGAGATCCTCGGCAAAGCCGCCCTTCGGCGTCAGCGCGACGTTGGCCTGGGCGATGTGGTGCTTCTGCTCCTCGATTGCCGAGAGATACACGACGTCGTCCGTCACCTTGCCGTCCACCACCTTGCGGTAGGGGGTTTCGATGAAGCCATACTTGTTGACGCGGGCATAGGTTGCCAGCGAGTTGATCAGGCCGATGTTCGGGCCTTCCGGCGTTTCGATCGGGCAGATGCGGCCGTAGTGCGTGGGATGCACGTCGCGCACTTCGAAGCCCGCACGCTCACGCGTCAGACCGCCTGGTCCAAGGGCCGAGAGGCGGCGCTTGTGTGTGATCTCGGAGAGCGGGTTGGTCTGGTCCATGAACTGCGACAGCTGCGATGAGCCGAAGAACTCGCGCACCGCGGCAGCGGCGGGCTTGGCGTTGATCAGGTCATGCGGCATCACCGTGTCGATATCGACCGAGGACATGCGCTCCTTGATGGCGCGCTCCATGCGAACGAGGCCGAGGCGATACTGGTTCTCCATGAGCTCGCCAACCGAGCGCACACGACGGTTGCCGAGGTGATCGATGTCGTCGACTTCGCCCTTGCCGTCACGCAGCTCATGCAGCGTCTTGATGACGGCGATGATGTCTTCCCGGCGAAGAACGCGCATTGAGTCCGGAACGTCGAGTTCGAGGCGCATGTTCATCTTGACGCGACCCACGGCCGAGAGGTCGTAGCGCTCCTGGTCGAAGAACAGGCCGTTGAACAGCGCTTCCGCGGTCTCGCGCGTGGGCGGCTCGCCCGGGCGCATGACGCGGTAGATTTCGACGAGCGCCTGCTCGTAGCTTTCAACCTTGTCGGCCTTCAGCGTGTTGCGGATGTAGGGGCCGTTGTTGATGTGGTCGATGTCCAGGAAGCGCAGTTCGCCGTGGCCAGACTCCTTGAGCTGGTTCAGCAGCTTCTCGCTGATCTCGTCACCGGCCTCGGCAAAGATCTCGCCGGTCTTCTCGTTGACGAGTTCGTCAGCGAGATACATGCCGTGCAGTTCCGCATCCTGCACAAGCAGGTCCTTCACGCCGTCTTCGGCGATCTTGCGGGCAAGGCGCGGCGTGATCTTCTTGCCGGCCTCGACGACCACCTGGCCGGTCTTGGCGTCGATCAGGTCGACGGTGGGCTTGATGCCCTTGAAACGCTGCGCGTCGAAGGGCGTCTTCCATCCGTTCTTCGTCAGCTTGTAGGTAACGGTCTTGTAGAAGGTATTGAGGATTTCCTCGGAGCCGAGACCAAGCGCATAGAGAAGCGTGGTGATTGGCAGCTTGCGGCGACGGTCTATGCGCGCATAGATGATGTCCTTGGCATCGAATTCGAAGTCGAGCCATGAACCGCGATAGGGGATGATGCGCGCGGCGAAGAGCAGCTTGCCGGACGAGTGCGTCTTGCCCTTGTCGTGATCGAAGAACACGCCGGGCGAACGGTGCATCTGGGAGACGATGACGCGCTCGGTGCCATTGACGACGAAGGTGCCGTTGGCGGTCATGAGCGGCATGTCGCCCATGTAGACGTCCTGCTCCTTGATGTCCTTCACCGACTTGGACTGGGTGTCGGGGTCAATTTCGAACACGATAAGGCGCAGCGTCACCTTGAGCGGCGCTGCGAAGGTCATGCCGCGTTGCTGGCACTCGTCGACATCGAACTTCGGTTGCTCGAACTCATAGCGGACGAACTCGAGCATGGCCTGGCCCGAGAAATCGGTAATCGGGAAAACGGACTTGAAGACGGCCTGCAGGCCCTCGTTCGCGCGCCCGCCCTTGGGCTCCACCATCTGCAGGAACTGGTCGTAGCTCTCGCGCTGGACCTCGATGAGGTTCGGCATCTCGGCCACTTCGATTTTCCTGCCAAAGAACTTGCGGAGGCGTTTGCGGCTAGCGGCGGACTGAGTTTCGGCCATGGGGTCCCCTTGACGGTTCAAAAACATGCATATTCGACAGCTTGCCGAACCCCCCGTTCGAGGAGGTTTGGCAAGCCGTCGCGGACGGCTCGATAATGGCCCGGTGGCGCCCTGCCCTTGGCAGACAAGGCGCCACCGGAAAGTCGTTACTTCAGCTCGACCTTGGCGCCAACGGCCTCGAGCTTCTTCTTCATCGCTTCGGAGTCAGCCTTGTTGACACCTTCCTTGACGGTCTTCGGGGCGCCTTCGACGAGGTCCTTGGCTTCCTTCAGGCCCAGGCCGGTGATGGCGCGGACTTCCTTGATGACTTCGATCTTCTTGTCGCCAGCCGAGGCGAGGACGACCGTGAACTCGGTCTTCTCTTCGGCAGGCGCAGCAGCGGCAGCGCCCGGAGCAGCGGCCATAGCGACAGGAGCAGCGGCGGAAACGCCCCACTTCTCTTCGAGCATCTTGGACAGTTCAGCGGCTTCCAGAACGGACAGAGCCGAGAGGTCTTCAACAATCTTGGCGAGATCAGCCATTTGAGTATCTTTCTATAGTCGGTTGGTTTGAAGGTGGTTAAGGCGTGGCGTCTTAGCCAGCGGCCTGATCCTTGGTGGCATAGGCGTTGAAGACACGCGCCAGCTGACCTGCAGGAGCCTGGAGCACACCAGCAATCTTGGTGGCGGGCGCCTGGATGAGGCCAATGAGCTTGCCCCGAAGCTCGTCGAGCGAGGGCAGATCGGCGAGTGCCTTGACCGCGTTGGCATCCATGACGGTCTTGCCCAGCGCACCGCCGAGGAGGACGAACTTGTCGTTCCCCTTGGCGAAAGCCGAAGCGACCTTGGGTGCCGAGACGGGATCGGCGGCGTAAGCCACCATGGTCGGACCCACAAAGAGGTCCTTGATCCCGGCTGCGTCAGTGCCATCAAGAGCAAGCTTGGCGAGACGGTTCTTGGCGACCTTCACGGTCGCCCCCGCCTGGGCCATCTTGTTACGCAGGTCATTGACCTGGTTCACAGTGAGGCCCTTGTTGTGGGCCACAACGATCACACCGGTGGTCTTGAACACCTGGTTGAGCGTCGCGACGAGCTCTTTCTTTTCAGCTCTTTCCACTTGCTCTCTCCTTTATGGCGGAGGGGCTATGAACCCGCCCGCCGTTGGACCAACCGCTCAAGACGTCCACCACACGAAGGCAGCGGGCGCCAGAGCGGCGCTTACGTGCCTGTCCCCCTGCCCGGGCTTCCCCGGGATTGGGTCCATGAGGTCCAAACCGACTTTGCACCCCCATATGGGGATCCGAATTCCGTTTTGACACCCATCTCATGCAGGCTGGGCTTTTAAGCAGGGACCGAAGCCCCCACGCCTGCAATCTCGGACAGGTAAACCGAAGTTCGAGGAACTTCGGGCACCTCACTGAAATCCCTGGAGATTTCAGTGAGGAAACTCGTTCAATGCTTACGCGCCGCCCGTGACGGAGGCGAGGTCAAGCTTGAGGCCGGGACCCATGGACGAAGAAATGGACAATTTCTTGACGTAGGTGCCCTTGGCCGCCGGGGGCTTCGCCTTGATGACGGCGTCCACGAAGGCCTTGATGTTCTGGCTCAGCTGCTCGTCCGAGAAGGACGCCTTGCCGACGCCGCCCTGCACGATGCCGGCCTTTTCGACGCGGAACTCAACAGCGCCGCCCTTGGCGGCCTTGACCGCACCGGCGACGTCCATGGTGACCGTGCCGACCTTCGGGTTCGGCATCATGCCGCGCGGGCCGAGCACCTTACCGAGGCGGCCGACGAGGCCCATCATGTCCGGTGTGGCGATGCAGCGGTCGAAGTCGATCGTACCCTTGTTGACGATCTCGAAGAGGTCCTCGGCACCAACAACTTCAGCGCCGGCCTTCTTGGCCTCCTCGGCCTTCGCACCCTTGGCGAAGACGCCGACGCGCAGGTTGCGGCCGGTGCCGTTCGGCAGGTTGACCACACCGCGGACCATCTGGTCCGAGTGGCGCGGGTCGACGCCGAGGTTCATGGCGATCTCGACGGTTTCGTTGAACTTGGCGTTGGCCCGTTCCTTGATCAGCTTCACCGCCTCATCGAGGCCGTAGAACTTCACGCGGTCGATGCCTTCGACGTTCTTGGCAATACGCTTAGCGAGCTTTGTCATCGTTCTTATTCCGTCACCTGGAGGCCCATGGACCGGGCGGAGCCGGCAATTTCGCGCGCAGCGGCGTCGAGGTCGCGCGCGTTCATGCCCTTGAGCTTCTGTTCGGCGATCTCGCGGCACTGGGCCATCGACACCTTGCCGACGAAGGCGCCCTTGCCGGGCTCCTTCGAGCCGGACTTGAGGCCGGCGATCTTCTTCAGGAAGTACGTCGCCGGGGGCGACTTCATCTCGAAGGTGAAGGACTTGTCCTGGAAGGCGGTGATGACCACCGGAACCGGCATGCCCGGCTCCATCTTCTGCGTGGCGGCATTGAAGGCCTTGCAGAATTCCATGATGTTGAGACCACGCTGACCGAGAGCGGGGCCGATCGGCGGAGACGGGTTCGCCTGACCTGCCGGCACCTGCAGCTTGATGTAGCCGACGACTTTCTTAGCCATTTTCTTTCCCTCGCCGGTTCATCCGGCTGATTGAGGTTAGTGGTCCGGCTTGCTTAAGGCCTCCCACCGGGTTGAGCAGACGTGAAACCCCTTAGCGGAGCTTCTCGACCTGCCCGTACTCGAGTTCGACAGGCGTGGGCCTGCCGAAGATGGACACGGCGACCTTGAGCCGCGACCGTTCTTCATCCACTTCCTCCACCTGACCGGAGAAGGACGCGAAAGGACCATCGGCGACGCGAACCTGCTCGCCGACTTCAAAGGTAAGTGTGGACTTCGGACGTTCGACGCCCTCGGCCACCTGGTTGAGGATGCGCGAAGCCTCGGCGTCCGAAATCGGGATCGGCTTCGAGTCAGAGCCCAGGAAGCCCGTGACCTTCGGTGTGTTCTTGATCAGGTGGAAGGCCTGGTCGGTGAGTTCCATCTTCACCAGCACATAGCCCGGGAAGAAGCGGCGCTCCGACTTGATCTTGCGACCACGACGAACCTCGACCACCTCTTCGGTGGGCACAAGCACCTGCTCGAACAGGTCTCCCAGGCCCTTCTGGACCGACTGTTCCCTGATTGAATCCGCGACCTTCTTCTCGAAATTCGAGTAGGCGTGAACGATGTACCAGCGCTTAGCCATGTTCGCCCTTTAACCCGAGAGACCGAGAACCCACTGCACACCGCGGTGCAGGATGGAGTCGACGATGAGAAAGAAGACAGAAGCCAGGGCGACCATGATGAAGACCATCGCGGTCGAGATCATGACCTCCCGGCGGGTCGGCCAGGTGACCTTGTTGGCCTCCTCGCGTACCTGCTGGAGAAACTCGAACGGATTGGTCTTTGCCACGCTTACTTCCTTAAAATCTGGCAGGGGCAGAAGGGCTCGAACCCTCGACCTGCGGTTTTGGAGACCGCCGCTCTACCAACTGAGCTATACCCCTTCAGCGCGGCGGCCTCCCAACTTAAGGAGCCCGCCGCACCATTTAAAGTCTTAGTCAGTGATCTTGGCGACGACGCCGGCGCCGACGGTACGGCCGCCTTCACGGATGGCGAAGCGGAGCTTCTCTTCCATGGCGATCGGCGTGATCAGCTCGACGTCGAACGAGATGTTGTCGCCCGGCATCACCATTTCCGTGCCTTCCGGCAGCGTCACCACGCCCGTCACGTCGGTCGTGCGGAAGTAGAACTGCGGACGGTAGTTGGCAAAGAACGGCGTGTGACGGCCACCCTCTTCCTTCGTCAGGATGTAGGCTTCCGCCTTGAACTTCTTGTGCGGCTTCACCGAGCCCGGCTTGCACAGCACCTGGCCGCGCTCAACGCCCTCGCGGTCAACGCCGCGCAGCAGCGCACCAACGTTGTCGCCCGCCTCACCGGTGTCCAGCAGCTTGCGGAACATCTCGATACCCGTGACAGTCGTCTTCTGGGTGTCGCGCAGGCCGACGATCTCGACTTCCTCGCCAACCTTCACGATGCCACGCTCGACGCGGCCGGTCACAACCGTGCCACGGCCCGAGATCGAGAACACGTCTTCGATCGGCATCAGGAACGGAAGGTCCTTCGGACGCTCCGGCTGCGGAATGTAGCTGTCAACCGCTTCCATCAGCTTCAGGACGGCGTCACGGCCGAGCTCAGGGCTCTTGCCTTCCAGCGCGCACAGCGCCGAACCACGGATGATCGGAATGTCGTCGCCCGGGAACTGGTAGGACGACAGAAGCTCGCGCACTTCCATCTCGACGAGGTCCAGAAGCTCCGGATCGTCAACCATGTCGCACTTGTTCATGAACACGACAAGCGCCGGCACGCCAACCTGGCGGGCCAGAAGAATGTGCTCGCGCGTCTGCGGCATCGGGCCGTCAGCAGCCGAAACCACCAGGATCGCGCCGTCCATCTGCGCGGCACCCGTGATCATGTTCTTCACATAGTCGGCGTGGCCGGGGCAGTCGACGTGCGCGTAGTGGCGCGCCTTCGTCTGGTACTCCACGTGGGCCGTGTTGATCGTGATGCCGCGGGCGCGCTCTTCCGGAGCCTTGTCGATCTGGTCATACGCCGTGAACGTGGCGCCGCCCGTCTCGGCAAGGATCTTCGTGATCGCTGCGGTCAGCGACGTCTTGCCGTGGTCAACGTGGCCAAT
>JBEARP010000210.1:0-9306 GCA_041163105.1 Pseudomonadota bacterium | reverse complement strand
TCACTGCACTTGGCGATGATGCGAACGGGCAGCTGCTGCGACGGGCCTGTGCTGATGCGGCGGTCGATCTGTCGATGGCCCTTACGGTCAGCGAGCCCACGGGTTCCTATCTTGCGATCCTTGATGCAACGGGCGAACTGGTCTGCGCCGTCAACGACATGCGCGCCATGGAAGCGTTGACGCCTGCGCAGCTCGCGCCTCATGTGGAGAGCTTTTCCGAGGCCGACATGCTGGTGGCCGACTGCAACCTGTCGGAGGCGTGCCTTGCCTGGCTCTGCCAGTTCTCGGTGGAACGGAACGTCAGGCTGCTGATCGAGCCCGTGTCGGTGACGAAGGCGCAGAAGCTGCTCGCCTTCACGCGCGCGGCACCGGTCTTCGCCATCACCCCCAATGCACAGCAACTGGCAGCCCTTGCAGCCGGTGACGGATTGGAGGCATTGGCCGTGCTTCATGCACTTGGCTTCGCCAACGTCGTGCTGCACCGTGGCAGCGCGGGCGCGCTGGCCTCGGATGGGACGAACGTGACGTCAATCGAACCGGTGCGTGTGCCCGCCATCGCCGACGTGACGGGGGCGGGCGATGCAGCCGTGGCGGGGCTCGTCTGCGGATTGCTCGAGGGAAGAAGCCTCGCGCAAGCTGCGCGGCTCGGGCAATGTGCGGCTGCGATCAAGCTGTCCTCCTCGCAGTCGGTGGCGTCCGGCCTCAGCCGTGATAGTCTGCTTGAACTTGCGGGGTTCATCTGAGGAGTTGACGTGGCCTATCCGTTGTCCTTCACGCCTGAGGTGCGCCGCGCTCTCGATGAGGCGCGCCCCGTGGTGGCTCTCGAATCAACCATCATTGCGCACGGCATGCCGTACCCTCAGAACGTGGAGACGGCGCAGGCGGTGGAAGATATCGTGCGCGAAGGCGGTGCCGTTCCCGCCACCATCGCCATCATCGGTGGCGTGCTGAAGGTGGGTCTCGCGCCTGAGGAGCTGGACCGCTTCGGGCGCGAAGGCCGCTCCATTGCCAAGGTCTCGGTGCGTGACCTTCCCTTCATCGTGGCGCAGAAACTGGATGGAGCGACGACGGTTGCCTCAACGATGCGCATCGCGGCGATGGCGGGCATCCATGTCTTCGCGACGGGCGGCATCGGGGGCGTGCATCGCGGGGCAGAGAAGACCTTCGACATCTCCGCCGACATGACGGAGTTTGCGGCAAGCGACGTGGCCGTGGTGACGGCGGGCGCAAAGGCCATCCTTGACCTGGCCCTGACGCTCGAGACGCTGGAAACGCTGGGTGTGCCAGTCATCGGGCTGGGCACCAGCGATTTTCCCGCCTTCTATTCGCGCCAAAGCGGCCATGCCGTGCCGATGAGTTGCGCTACGCCGGCGGATGTTGCGGGCGTGATGCGCGCCAAGTGGGCGATGGGATTGAAGGGTGGCGTGGTCGTCGCCAATCCTATTCCGGCAGAGGCTGAGATTCCCGCCGAGGAGATTGCGCCCGTCATCGATGTCGCAGTGAAGAAGGCGGAAGCGCAGGGCATCGTGGGCAAGGAGACGACACCTTTCCTGCTGGCCGAGATCGCGGGTGTGACGGCGGGCCGATCTCTTGCGGCCAACATCGCCCTCGTCAAACACAATGCGAAGATTGCAGCGGCCATTGCCGTCGCCTTCGCCGAGCGCGCCACGTGAGCGTCCAGCGTCGTGGCCGCCGGGCCGACACCGCGCACGCCCCGATCCAGCAATTGCCATGGAAACAGCCACAGCACACGCTGGATTATGCGCGCATGGTGTCCGACGACCAGGTGGAGGCCATCCATCGCCAGTCGCTGAAGGTTCTCGAGGTGATAGGCATGGATGTGCTGCTTCCCGAGGCACGCGACATACTGCAGAAGGCTGGAGCACTCGTCGATGGAGATCGCGTCCGGATCGGGCGCGACATCATCGAGGAGGCGCTGAAGACGCCACCTGCCGAATTCACGTTCCATGCACGAAACCCCGCGCACAACATCCGGGTGGGTGGCAAGTGGATCGCCTTCGCGCCGGTGGGCGGGCCGCCCAACTGTTCCGACCTCGAGCGTGGACGGCGTCCGGGCACGCTCGAGGATGCGGGCAATTTCGTGAAGCTCTCGCAGTTCTTTAACACCGTGCACACGGCGGGCGGGGCCTCCGTCGATGCGCTCGACGTTCATGCCTCGATCCGCCACCTGCCGATCACCCGCAACAAGATGGTGTACTCCGACAAGGTGCCATTCATTTCCGCCACGGGCCGTGCCCGGTTGCTCGACGGGCTGGAGATCGTAAGGCTGGCACGTGGCATCAGCCATGAACAGTTGTTGCAGGAACCTTCTGCTCACACGGTCATCAACACCAATTCGCCGCTGAAGCTTGATGTGCCGATGGCCATGGGCATCATCGAAATGGCGCGCATGAACCAGATCGTGGTGGTGACGCCCTTCACGCTGCTGGGCGCCATGGCGCCCGTGTCGATCGCGGGTGGCATGGTGGAGCAGAATGCAGAGGCATTGGCGGGCCTCGCGCTGTCACAGCTCGTCAGGCCCGGCGCACCCTTCGTCTATGGCGGCTTCACCTCGAACGTTGACATGAAGTCGGGCGCGCCCGCCTTTGGCACGCCGGAATACATGAAAGCCTGCATCATTGGCGGGCAACTGGCGCGACGCTATAAACTGCCCTACCGCACCTCCAGCACCAATGCCGCCAACAGCGTGGATGCGCAGGCGGCCTATGAGACGGTGTTCTCGCTTTGGGGCGCCATCATGGGTGGCGGCAATATCATCCAGCATGCGGCAGGGTGGCTGGAAGGTGGACTCGTTGCGTCCTATGAGAAGTTCGCTCTCGACGTTGACTTGTTGCAGATGATGCAGGAATTCCTCAAACCCGTGGTGGTGGATGACGCCGAGATGGCGTTCGATGCCATGTCGGAGGTCGGGCCTGGGGGGCACTTTTTCGGCGCGCAACACACGCTCGAGCGCTATTCGACAGCCTTTTACCAGCCCCTCATCTCAGATTGGCGCAATTTCCAGAACTGGCAGGCAGCGGGAGCGCCGACCGCCGAGAAAAAAGCCAATGCGCTGTGGAAACAGGCATTGGCTGAATACCGCGAACCCTGGCTGGACCCAGGAGCCTTGGAGCAGATTGACGCCTTCGTGGCCCGCCGGATCAGCGAGGGCGGCGAAAAGACTGACTTCTAGCGCGAATAGACCAGGCGAAGGCGGGGCGGGGCAGGTTCCTCGCCATCATCCCCGCCGCCTAAAGCGATTTCATAAGATAACCTGAGGGCGTTTTCCTGCTGGTCGGGGGGCAAGGCAGCGAGGAATCCGCCGAGGGCGGCCTCGATCGCCTTGGCAAAGTCGCGGAAGCCGGCTTGCGAGGCCTCGTCCGCCACCATTGCAGCAAGGCAGTAAATGCTTGAAGTTGTTGGGGCATCGGAGAGGGGAAGAGGCCGCTCGTCACGTTCAGTCCGTCTCACATCAATCTCCGCTGCTTCCGAATCAGTTGTGTTGCGTCTGGTTGCAGAATTCTCCGGAGACGCTGGAAGCTGCAATATGGTAGAATTGCCAGCATGACCTCTTGGCAAGCAACGGATGCAGGCTTGACCGGAAGCGAGAGCGTTGCTCAATGGGGCCGATGACGCCGGTTTTCTTCTATCACCTGGAACGCCAGCCGCTGGACGCCGTGCTGCCGAAACTGCTGGGCATGAGCCTGGAGCGCGGTTGGCGGGTGGTGGTTCAGGCCGGAACGGAGGAAAGAGCAGAAGCGCTCGCCACCCATTTGTGGGGCTTCGACGACGACAGCTTCCTGCCACATGGCAACAAGGCCGACGGTTTCCCCGACTTGCAGCCGGTCTGGCTGACGGGCGAGGACGAGAACCCCAACAACGCAAACATCAGGTTCTATGTCGATGGTGCGGCGGTGGGCGAGATCGGCGGCCTGACCCGCGCCGTGATCATGTTCGACGGCAACGATCAGCAGGCCGTGGATGCAGCGCGTGAGGGCTGGAAGCGCTTCAAGGCGGCAGGACACGAGGTCAGCTACTGGCAGCAGGACGAGCAGGGCCGCTGGCAGAACCGCGCAGCGGCCAAGTAGACCGTCAGATCTGCGCCTCGAGCCACTGGTTCTCGAAGTCTTCAAGTTCTGCCGCGAGCTTGGCGCGCAGCTTGCCGAAGTCTGCCGCCTTTTTTGGTTCCCTGGCAAAGATCTGCGGGTCTGATAGCGCCTTGTCGAGAATGTCGATCTTGCCGCGGAGTTCATCCATCTTGCGGTCTAGCTTGTCAGTGGCCTTGGCGACCACCGCCGGCTTTGCCGCAGGTCGCTGTTCAGGCGGCAAGCTTTTCGCGGCGCGGCCTGCCCGGCGATTCTGCCGTGAGCGTTCGAGGACGAGGCGGGTGTAGTCGTCCATGTCGCCGTCGAAGCGCGTCACCGTGCCATCATGGACCAGCCAGAGTTCGTCGACGCAGGTTTCGATGATGTGCCGGTCATGGCTGATGAGGATGACGGCACCTTCGTAATCGTTGATCGCCATGATCAGCGCCTCGCGGCTGTCGACATCCAGATGGTTCGTTGGTTCGTCGAGCACCAGGATGTGCGGCGCGTGGAAGGCGGCCAGCGCGAAGAGCAATCGCGCCTTCTCGCCACCGGACAACGTCTCGCAGCGCGAATCCGCCAGCTGTGCGCCGAAGCCATATGAGCCAAGCTTGGCGCGACGCTTCGCTTCCGGCTGGTCCGGCATCAGCTCGGCAAAATAGGAGTATGGCGTCCTGTCGGGCGACACCTCGTCAAGCTGGTGCTGGGCAAAATAGCCCACCGTGAGGCGTGCCGGCGCCTTCATCTCGCCGGCCATGGCGTTGAGCTTGCCGCATAACAGCTTGGCGAAGGTCGACTTGCCGTTGCCGTTGGAGCCGAGCAGCGCGATCCGGTCTTCCGGGTCAAGCCGCAGCGTGATGTTGCGCAGCACAGGCTTGTTCTCGGCATAGCCGACGCTGACCTTGTCCCACTTGACCAGGGGAGGTGCGATGGCCTTCTCGGGGTTGGGGAAGAAGAATGGTGCCACGTGGTTCTCGACGAGTTCCGCGATGGGCTCAAGCTTCGAAAGCGCCTTGAGGCGGCTTTGTGCCTGGCGCGCCTTGGAGGCCTTGTAACGGAAGCGCTCGATGAAGGCCATCATGTGCTCGCGCTGGTCCTCCTGCTTCTTCTTCAGCTTGACGGTGAGGGCCTGTTTCTCTCGGCGCTGGCGTTCGAAGCTGTCGTAGTTGCCCTGGTAGAGGGTCAGTTTGCCACGCTCGAGGTGGAGGATGTAGCTCACCGCCTCGTTCAGGAGATCGCGGTCATGGCTGATCAACACGATCGTGTGCGGATAATCGCGAATGAAGCTCTTGAGCCAGATCGCCCCCTCGAGGTCGAGGTAGTTGGTAGGCTCGTCAAGGAGCAGCACGTCGGGCTTGGCAAACAAGGCGGCCGCCAGCGCCACACGCATGCGCCAGCCGCCCGACAGAGCCGAGCAGGGCCCCTGCTGCTGCTCCTCGGTGAAGCCCAGTCCGGTCAGCAGCACGGCGGCGCGCGCCTCGGCACTGTGGGCGTCAATGTCAGCCAACCGGATCTGTATCTCTGCGATTCGGTGAGGGTCCGTTGCGGTCTCTGCTTCAGCGTGGAGGGCAGTCAGCTCCGCATCACCTGCCATGACGGTCTCAAGCAGGCTTTCGGGGCCTCCTGGCGCCTCCTGTGCCACGGTGCCGATCCGGGCATTGCGCGGCAACGTGACCGACCCGCCCTCCATGGGGATTTCGCCCAGAATCAACCGGAACAGGGTGGACTTGCCGACCCCGTTGCGACCCACGATGCCCACCTTGTGACCTTCCGGCACGGCGACAGAGGCGTCTTCAAGCAGCAGGCGGCCGCCGATTCTGTAGGTCAGGTTGTTGATGTGAAGCATGGCCCGGGCTTGTAGCGGCACAGATTGCCGATGTCACCTATGGCCAAGGTGGTCGATCGCCATTGACTCTTTTTGTGCTGCACCGCACAACTCCTGAGGGGAAATGAGGAGCGTACATCAGGTGTCGAACGTTGCTTTTGCGAGGGCGGCCAGCACCGGGCCGGTCGACCACGCCTACCTGGACGAGATCACCATGATGCTGCGCGACCTGCTGCGCCAGGTCATCCGCGTCCGCGAGCCGCGCGTGCTTGCGATCATTGACGAACCGGCCAACGCCTCGTCCCTATCCCCAGAGCTGATCGAACCTGCGCTTCAGGTGATCGGCATGTGGCTGCAACTGCTCAATATCGCCGAAGAAAACGCGGCGATGCGCAACCGCCGCCAGATGGAGACGCGCAGCGGGTCGGATCACGTACCGGGCTCATTCTCGCATGCCTTCGCGACGGTCGCGGCTGCCAATGTCTCGCCAGAGGACGTGCAGTCCGCTCTCGACACGATCGATGTCCAGCCCACCATCACCGCGCACCCGACAGAGGCCAAGCGCGTCACCGTGTTGGAAATCCATCGCCGCATCTACTTGAAGCTTTACGAGCTCGAGAGCCCGCGCTGGACGCCGCGCGAGCGTGTCCAGCTTCTCAAGCTCTTGCGCAACGAGATCGACCTCTTGTGGCTTACTGGCGAAATCCGCCTGGAGAAGCCAACGGTCGAGCAGGAAATACACTGGGGGCTGCACTTCTTCCGCGAGACGCTGTTCGACCGCACGGTCAGCCTCTGCGACCTGCTGGAAGCGGCCCTCCAGCGCCATTATCCCGAAACGCCCCACCGCGTCCGCCCGCCCCTGCGCTATTCCTCATGGATCGGCGGCGACCGCGACGGCAATCCCTTCGTCACCGTCGACGTGACGCGCTATGCGCTGCAGGAGAATCGCAACGCCATCGTGGCGCGGCTCGAGCAGCGGCTGAACGATCTCGCCCAGCTCGCCTCACTCTCCTCGCAGGAGATTTCCTTCCCGCAGAACTTTCTCGACCGGGTGAAGACGCAGGTGGAGTTGTCCGGCGATGCCGAGACAATCGGCAGCCGCAATGCGCATGAGCCGTTCCGGCGCTTCTTCACCGCCTTGAAGGTGCGCCTCGCCAAGACCTTTTCAGGCGAGCCCAGGGGGGCGGGTTTCCAACCGATCGACACTGGCGAATTGATCGCCGAACTGCATGCCGCCGAAGAGGCGCTGGCCCAGATGCAATCCGTCTCCATCGCCGCCACCCTGGTGCGCCCGGTGCGCTGGGAGGTCGAGACCTTCGGCTTCCGCTCGGTGAGCCTCGATATCCGCCAGAACACTACCGTCATCAACCGCGTGCTCAAGGAAATCTGGCGCAAGCTCAACCCGCTGGAGCCGGGAGACGGCCCTGAGACCGGCAGCGCCCCGTGGCAGGCCTGGATTGAAGCAGAGCTCGCCAAGCCGCTCGGCTTCCTGCCGCAGTTCCGCGGCGTTTCTGACGAGGCGCGCGAGTTGCTTGGGCTTCTCGAACTGATCCGCGACACGATCGACGGGCCTGATCCGCAGGCCATCGGCGCCTTCATCCTGTCGATGACACAGAGTGCGGCGGACGTTCTCGGCCTCTACCTCCTCGCCAAGTTCAGCGGCCTCTTTGCCGACGAGACGGCGCGCGAGGTTTGCCGCATCCGTGTGGTGCCGCTGTTCGAAACCATTGACGACCTTCGCGCGGCGCCTGCCATCATGACCGAGCTTCTGGCGCATCCGGTGGTGAAGACCTCCGTTGCCGCGCATGGCGGCCGCCAGGAAGTGATGCTCGGCTATTCGGACTCAAACAAGGATGGCGGCTTCTTCTGCGCCAGTTTCGAACTCTTCGAGGCGCAACGGCGACTGATCCGAATTGGTCGCGATGCCGGAGTCTCGATCAGCTTCTTCCACGGTCGCGGCGGCTCGGTGAGCCGGGGCGGCGCGCCTACTGGCCGTGCAATCGCTGCCCAGCCCGCGGGCACCATAGACGGCCGCATGCGCGTGACGGAGCAGGGTGAGGTTGTTTCGTCCAAGTTCGCCAATCGCGGCACGGCGCAGCACAATCTTGAGATTCTTGCGGCATCGGTCTTTGTGCATACGCTGAAGTCCATCGACGAGCCCGAACTCAAGGTGAACTCCGAGCACCAGAAGGCGGTTGAGTGGATCGCCCAGGCGTCCTTCCGGCATTATCGAAAGCTCGCGGAGGACAAGGGACTGCTCGACTATTTCCACCAGGCTTCGCCGGTGGAGGAACTCGCCAACCTGAAGCTCGGCTCCCGGCCTGCCCGCCGTTTCGGGGCCAAGGGCATTGGCGACCTTCGCGCCATTCCGTGGGTGTTTGCCTGGAGTCAGAACCGCCACCTGCTGACCGGCTGGTACGGGCTGGGCTACGCCTTTGATGACTTCCTCGTGCCCCGCGGCGGTGATGGCATGCGGCTGCTTCGGGACATGTTCACCAGGTCGCGCGGCTTCCGGCTCGCGGTGGATGAGGTTGAGAAGTCCCTCTACCTCGCCGACATGAACGTGGCCGAGCAATATGCCGAGCTGGTGACCGACCGCACCTCGGCGGAGCGCCTGTTCGCGCTGATCCGCCATGAGCACAGCCGCACAGCGCGCACCATCCTCGAACTCACCGGCGAAACGCGGCTATGCGAGCGTTTCGAAGGCTTGCAGCGCCGCTTCGAGCGGGTGCGCCCGATGGTCGACCAGGCCAACCGCTGGCAGGTGCAATTGCTGAAGGAGACCCGGCGCAATGGTGGTGGCAACGAGACACTGATGATGCCCCTGCTGATGACCATGAACTGCGTCGCGGCGGGACTGGGCTGGACGGGATGATCAGTCCACGGGCCTGGTGATGTCCAGCCCGTGCCCCAGTCCTTCGCGTTCGTCGAACACGAAGCACGAGCCCTTCCAAAGGCTCTGTTTCGGTGGTATCATCTCGAGATATTTGAGGATGCCACCCTTGAGGTGGAACACGTTCTCGAAGCCCTGCTCGCGAAGAAAGCTGGTCGCCTTCTCGCAGCGGATGCCGCCAGTGCAGAACATGGCGATCTTCCGGTTCCTGTATTCAGGGAGTGCCCGCACCACATAGGCCGGGAACTCGCCGAAGCTCCGCGTGCCGGGATCCACTGCATTGCGGAAGGTCCCGGCAGCGAATTCGAAGCTGTTGCGCGTGTCGATCACCAGCACATCGGGGTCGGAGATCAGCGCGTTCCAGTCCTCCGGCGCCACATAGGCGCCAACGATGCGCGTCGGGTCCAGCCCGGCAACGCCCATGGTGACAATCTCCTTCTTCAGTCGCACCTTCATGCGCTTGAAGGGCATGTCCTGCGCATGCGACTGCTTGCTGTCGAGGT
>JBEARP010000209.1:0-4007 GCA_041163105.1 Pseudomonadota bacterium | reverse complement strand
CACCAAGCGCGACGAAAGCGAGTACGATCCCTTCGGCGCCGCGCACAGCTCAACCTCGATTTCCGCCGGTCTTGGCATGGCGCTGGCGCGTGACTTCACGGGTGGCGCCAATCATGTGATTGCGGTCATCGGCGATGGCGCCATCACCGGCGGCATGGCGTGGGAAGCGATGAACCATGCCGGCAGCCTGAGCAGTCGGCTCATCGTTATCCTGAACGACAACGGCATGTCGATCGCCCCAGCTGTGGGAGCCCTCAACGACCACCTTTCGGAACTCCGCGCTGGTCGGTTGCCCAGCGTTTTCGAAGCTCTGGGCTTCCACCATGAGGGTCCCGTCGACGGACATGACCTGAATTCACTTCTCGCCACGCTGCAACGCGCCAGGGACAAGACGGAACCAGGCCCGGTGCTCATCCATGTCGTGACAGAGAAGGGCCGCGGCCACCCCTTCTCCGCCCCGGACAAGGAACACTACCACGCGGTCGCGAAGTTCGATCCCGTTACCTTCGAGTTCAAGACGTCGAAAGCCAACGCGCCCACTTTCACCCAGGTCTTCGCCTCAAGTCTCATCGCTGCCGCCGAACGCGACCCGAAGCTCGTGGCCATTACCGCAGCCATGCCTTCTGGCACCGGACTTGACATCTTCGCGGAGCGTTTCCCCAATCGAACCCTCGACGTTGGCATCGCCGAGCAACACGCCGTGACGCTTGCTGCTGGCCTGGCGAGCGAGGGCATGACGCCGGTCTGCGCCATCTACTCCACCTTCCTGCAACGCGGCTTCGACCAGGTCGTGCATGACGTGGCCTTGCAGCGACTGCCCGTGCGCTTCGCCATCGATCGCGCCGGCCTGGTCGGGCAAGACGGCGCCACGCATGCTGGCTCCTTCGATCTCGCATATATGTCGATGCTGCCGGGCATGGTGGTGATGGCGCCCGCCGACGCCGCCGAGTTGCGGCGCATGGTGGCAACCGCCGTCGCCTATGACGAGGGGCCGATCGCCTTCCGCTACCCGCGCGGCGAGGCCGCCGGCGCGGACGATCCCCGCGAAATGCGCCCCCTGGCCATCGGCAGGGGTCGTCTTCTGCGCGAAGGCGCGGACGTTGCCATCCTGTCGCTGGGCGCCCGACTGGTTGAGGTCATTGCCGCAGCACAGGAACTCTCCGAACTCGGCATCGAGGCCAGCGTCGCGGACGCCCGCTTCTGCAAGCCCCTTGACACCGAACTGGTGGACGGCCTTGCCCGCCATCATCCGCTGCTGGTTACGGTGGAGGACGGCGCCATCGGGGGCTTCGCCACCCATGTGCTGCAGCACCTTGCCTCGCACGACCTGCTGGGCGCCACCCGCTTCCGGGCCTTCACCCTGCCCGACCGCTTCGTGGCACACGGTTCGCCTGCCGAGCAATATGCCGATTCCGGCCTCGACGCCCGCGCCATCGTCGCCGGAATCCGCTCCGCCCTGGGGCGCTGACGCCACAGAATTACAGGGCTGACACGACGAAATCTCCGTCCCTCCAGAAAGTGCTTTTCCCCCCTGAAACCGTCTGCTATAGGCGCGTCCACATTCCCCGATAGCTCAGTTGGTAGAGCATTCGACTGTTAATCGAATTGTCCCTGGTTCGAGTCCAGGTCGGGGAGCCACCCTCCTTGCGGGTGGATGAACCCAACGCATTGACGCTCGCACCTGCCACCCTAGACGGCGTTGGGGAAATCCATGGTTGGGGGCTATGCCGACAAAAGGTTCCGCTTATCGCGCGGGCCACCACAATGCTCCAACAGGCGGCCGTTCGGTAAGTAGTTCTTCACCCGGAGGGCATAGTGGAAACTTCTCTGAAACCCGCAAAATGGCCGCAATCCCATGGCGAATAGACGTTGCGCCTGTTATGCGTTCACTCAATTCCAGCGTGATCTGACGCCTTCTCGGATTGCGCATGGCCACGGCAGATGAGAAGGCTCCAAGGAGACCAAACAATGAATTTCAAGGCTCTTTCCCGCGTGGCTGTGATGGCGGCGGGCCTCGCGCTGGCGGCCTCGGTCGCTGGTGCGGCCGAACCGGCAAACCAGCACATCCCGTTGCAGAAGACCATCGGCAAGCCGATGACGCAGGCTCCCGTGCCGTCCCTCGGCGTGCTGAACGCCGGCGGCGCCACTCTCGAAGGCAACAAGCTCACCCTCACCGGCGTGTCCGGCAACGTCATCGTGTTCGCTGACCGTCCGGTACGTGCGGCGGGCCACGAGACGACCGAACTCTTCATCTCGCGCTGGGCTGATGGCAACGACAGCTTCTCCAAGGACCCGCCGAACGCAACGGTTTCCGTGCTCGGCGGCGAAAAGGACGGCGTCACCGACGCGGTCGTGGTTCTCAAGAACCCCAAGCTCGATGGCACGAACCTGGTGTTCGATGTCGATGTGCTGGAAGGTGACCTGAAGGGCCTCAAGGGCCCGGCTGCAGTGTTCATCGACTGGTTTGCAGCTGGTGGCCGCGGCTTCGCGGTCGGCGGTGGCGGCTGGCATGGCGGCTATCATGCCTGGTATGGCGCTCCGGTCGCGGCCGGTGTTGCAGCCGGCGCAGTGGCTGGCGCTGCCATCGGTGCAGCAGCGGCGGCTCCCTACTATGCCGCCCCGGCTTGCGGCTACTACCCTTACCCGCCCTGCTACTGAGCAGCGCGTTCACGATGAAGGCGCCGGGTTTGCCCGGCGCCTCCTATGCTCCCGCGCGCCAGTGTCTCAAACGTTCAAGCGCTGATATCGAACACCCGCTGGCAGCGCGCCCGGATCGGCAGGAACCAGATTGAAGGAGACCTCCCAAATGAACCTCAAGGCACTTACCCGCATGGCGGTGGTGTCCGCCGGCCTCGTGCTTGCGGCGAGTTTCGCTCACGCGGCAGAGACGGCCCAGCACGTGCCGCTGGCCAAGACTATCGGCAAGCCCGTCAGTCAAGCTCCCGTGCCCTCGCTCGGCGTGATCAACGCCAAGAACGCCACCCTCGCCGACGGCAAGCTGGTGCTCGATGGCATCGCCGGCAACGTCATCGTATTCGCCGACCGCCCGGTGCGTGCCGCCGGTCACGAAGATATGGACCTGTTCATCGCCCGCTGGGGTGATGGCAAGGACAGTTTCGCCAAGGACCCGCCCAACGCAACCATCTCGGTGCTCGGTGGAAGCGAAGCGGGCGTGTCAGATGCGGTTGTCGTCATCTCCAATCCCAAACTTGACGGCGACAAGCTGACCTTCGACGCCAAGGTGCTGGAAGGCGACCTGGCGGGTGCCAAGGGTCCCGCCGCGCTGTTCATCGACTGGTGGGCCGTCACGCCTGGTGGCTATGTCGTGCACGGCCATCATGGTTGGTACGGCTACCCGCCGCCGGTCTATGCGCCCTACGCGTACCCGCCCCCGCCGCCTCCGGCCTGTGGCTACTACCCCTATCCGCCCTGCTACTAAGCGGTACGAACCCCTCACATGAAGGGCGCCGGTCTCAACCGGCGCCCTTTCCTGTTGGTAGCCTTGCCCATTTGACGGAATTCGCCCGGTGGGGCATCACTAGCACCATGGATATCAAGCAAGACGTCATCGCCGCCATAGGCAACACGCCGTTGATCAAGCTTCGCAAGGCTTCCGAACTCACCGGCTGCAACATCCTCGGCAAGGCGGAGTTCATGAACCCTGGCCAGTCGGTCAAGGACCGCGCCGCCCTGTTCATCATCCGTGATGCCATCGCCCGCGGCGAACTCAAGCCCGGTGGCACCATCGTCGAGGGCACGGCCGGCAATACCGGCATCGGCCTCACGGTGGTCGCCAATGCCATGGGCTTCCGCTCGGTGATCGTCATCCCGAACACGCAGAGCCAGGAAAAGAAAGATGCACTCCGCCAGCTCGGCGCCGAACTCGTTGAAATTCCGGCCGTCCCCTACAAGAACCCCAACAACTACGTGAAATATTCGGGCCGCCTCGCCAAGGCCATGGGGGCTGTCTGGGCCAACCAGTTCGACAACACCGCGAACCGCATGGC
>JBEARP010000208.1:0-24895 GCA_041163105.1 Pseudomonadota bacterium | reverse complement strand
GCGCATGAATGCGCGGGTCGAAGGGCGTGTCGGAGCCCATCACCGCATCAACCGACATGGCGCCCGCGAGGATCGCGGCTTCGGCATTGCGCTCGGCAGCTAGGAGGCCGAACAGCGCCAGTGCGGTCGACACCTGCGTGCCATTGAGCAGTGCAAGCCCCTCCTTGGGGCCGAGCGCAACAGTTGCGATCCCGGCGGCCTTCAGGGCCTCCGACCCGCTCACCCGCCTGCCCTTCACCAGTGCTTCACCCTCGCCGATGAGCACGAGGCTCATGTGGGCGAGCGGAGCGAGATCACCCGAGGCGCCGACCGAGCCCTGGCCGGGGATCACCGGCAGCACGTCCTTGTTGATGAGTGCTGCCAGCGCCTCCATGGCGGCGAGCGAGATACCTGATGCCCCTTGGCTGAGCGCATTGAGCTTCATCAGCATGATCAGCCGGGTGACGCCCGCTGACAGCGGCGCCCCGACGCCTGCCGCATGCGAGCGCACGATGTTGACTTGCAACCGGTCGAGATCGGCCATGGCGATGCGCGTCTTGGCCAGCTTGCCGAAGCCGGTGTTGACACCATAGATCGCGTTGCCTGTCGCCAGCAGCCGCTTCACCGTCTCGGCGGAGCGGACGATGCGGGACCGCGCTCCGGCGGAAAGCTCCACCGTGATAGGCCCGGCAAGGGCTGCGCGGACGTCGGAAAGGTCCAGTGGGCGTTCACCGATGGCGATCATGTGTCGAGCCTCCTCAAGGCGGCGCGGAAGTTCCGCGCGATCTGGTCTTCATGGATGTGGCGGTGGTCTTTCACCACCTGTTGGCCGCCGACGAACACGTCCTTCACCAGCGCATTGCCGCCGGAGAAGATCCATGTGTCCAGCGCCGAATCCTCAGTGCGGCCTGCCAGCAGCGGGTGGTCGGCATCGAGCACGGTGACGTCGAAGCGGTGGCCGGGGGCGATGGCACCGATGGGCTGGCGCATCGAGCGCGCCCCGCCCTTGAGCGCCGCGTCATAGAGCGTGCGTCCGGTGGACTGGCCCGGCCCGCCTGCTAGCGCATTGCGGGTGCGGTCACGCAGGCGCTGGGAGTATTCCAGCATACGCAGGTCTTCCGCTGGCGAGACGGTGATGTGGCTGTCGGAGCCGATGGCGATGGCCCCGCCCTGCCCCATGAAATCGACCGCCGGGTAGATTCCGTCGCCCAGATTGGCCTCAGTCGTCGGGCACAGCCCGGCAATGGCGCCAGAGCGGGCGAGTGCGGCCGTTTCGGCCGGCGTCATGTGGGTGGCGTGGATGGCCGTCCAGCGGTCGGAAAGGTCGAAGCTGTCCATCAGCAGCTCCACCGGGCGGAGGCCTGAGAAGGCGAGGCAGTCGTCCACCTCCTTCACCTGCTCAGCGACGTGGACGTGGATCGGGGCGTCCGCCGGCAGGGCGGCAATCACCTCGCGCAGCAATTCCGGCGTCACCGCCCGCAGCGAGTGCGGCGAGATGCCGACGTGGCGAAGCGAGTGGTTTCTCGCCTGTATAGATAGGTTGCCGACAATCCTCAGGAAGCGCTCGGCATGGTTCAGGAAGCGGCGCTGGCCGGGCAGCGGGTCCTGCCCGCCGAAGCCGCCAAAGGCATAGAGCGTGGGCAGGATGGTGATGCCGATCCCTGCATGTTGCGCTGCAGCAAAGCACCGGAGGCTCATCTCGGCGGGGTCGGCATAGGGCGTGCCGTCAGGGCCGTGGTGCAGATATTGGAACTCGCCCACCACCGAGAAACCCGCTTTCAGCATCTCCACATAAAGCTGCGCAGCAACGGCTTCGAGATCGTCGGGCGACAGCCGCAGCGCAAAGCCATACATGGCCTCCCGCCAGGTCCAGAAACTGTCCGCCCCCGGCCCCGCCCGCTCGGCGAGACCCAGCATGAAACGCTGGTGGGCGTGGGAATGGACGTTGGGCATGGCCGGAAGGGCGATGCCGGAAATGCTTTCCCCGCCTTCGCCCGCTCCCACATGAGTGATCATGCCCGTGCCGTCCACGGTGACGGTCACGTCCCGTTTCCAGCCCTCCGGCGTCAGCACACTGGCGAAGTGAAAATTCCGGCTTTGCATGGGTCGGACTATACTGTATATACAACCTTATACAAGAGGCTTCATCATGCTGCTCACCAACTTGACGGCCGCCACGATGCGGGACGGTTATGGCCTGATCGAGGATGCGGCCATCCTGATCGAGGGCGGGCGCATCGCATGGGTCGGTCCCCGCGCCGAGGCCCCCTCGGGCCACGATACCACCGACTGCGAGGGGCGGCTGGCCACCCCCGGGCTCATCGATTGCCATACCCATATCGTCTACGGCGGCAGCCGGGCGCATGAGTTCGAGCAGCGCCTCACCGGCGTCTCTTATGCCGACATCGCCAAGGCGGGCGGCGGCATCGCCGCCACGGTGCGCATGACGAGGGCCGAATCGGAAGCCGACCTCGCCGCCTCTGCGCTGCGCCGTCTGGATGCGCTCCTTGCCGAGGGCGTCACCACCATCGAGGTCAAGTCCGGCTACGGGCTGGACCGCGACACCGAGATGAAGATGCTCAAGGTCGCCCGCGAGCTTTCCCAGTGGCGCCCGGTGGACGTGGTCACCACCTATCTCGGCGCCCATGCCCTGCCCCCGGAGTTCAAGGACAACCGCGCCGGCTACCTCGACCTCGTCTGCAATGACGTCATGCCCGCCGTCGCACAGGCCAATTTGGCGGACGCGGTGGACGCCTTCTGCGAGGGCATTGCCTTCTCAGTCGAGGAGACCCGCCGGGTCTTCGAGGTGGCGAAGACCTTGGGGCTCGCCGTCAAGCTCCATGCCGAGCAGCTTTCGAACCTCGGCGGCTCCGCCATGGCCGCCCAATTCGGCGCGCTGTCGGTGGACCACATCGAATATCTCGACCAGGCGGGGGTGGATGCCATTGCCGCCTCGGGCACGGTGGCCGTGCTGCTCCCCGGTGCCTTCTATTACCTCCGCGAGAAACAGGCCCCGCCGGTGGCCGCGCTCCGCAAGGCGGGCGTGCCCATGGCGGTCGCCACCGACCTCAACCCCGGCACCTCGCCCGTCCACTCCATCCTCACCGCCATGAACATGGCCTGCGTGCTGTTCGGGCTCACGCCGGAAGAGGCGCTCAAGGGCGTCACGGACAATGCGGCGAAGGCGCTGGGCCTCTATGATCGGGGCCTCCTCACCCCCGGCATGCGCGCCGACATCGCGATGTGGAACACGGCCCGCCCCGGCGACCTTGCCTATCCCCTGGGCTTCAACCCGCTGGCGGCCGTCATCCACAATGGCGAACTGGTGCGGGGCATCCTGTGATGAGCGACGCTCAGCCGCTCTACGCCAAGGTGAAGGACCACATCCTCGAAAACATCCGCTCAGGCGCATGGGGTGCGGGCCGCCGCGTGCCGTCCGAGAACGAGTTGGTCGAGAGCTTCGGCATCAGCCGCATGACGGCCAACCGGGCGCTGCGCGAGCTGACGGCGGAAGGCTTCCTCAGCCGCGTGCCCGGTGTCGGCACCTTCGTGAAGGAAGCCCCTGCCCTCTCGAGCCTCATGGAGCTCCGCAACATCGCCGAAGAGATTGCCCAGCGCGGCCACCGCTATTCCTCTCGCCTCGTCCGCAAGGGCACGGTCGATGCCAACCCCGCACTCGCCGAGGAGTTCGAGGACCGCGCCATCAAGCAGCTGTTCCACATCGTCATCGTGCATGAGGAGAACGGCGTTCCGGTACAATTGGAAGACCGCCACGTGAACCCCGCCGTGGTGCCGGACTTCCTCGAACACGATTTCACCGAGACCACCCCCACCGCCGTGCTGCTCGCCGCCACGCCCGTGGACGAGCTCGAACACACCGTCGAGGCGAAACTCCCTTCGAGCGAGCAGCAGCGCCTCTTGGGAATCGCAGCACTTGAACCCTGTCTGGCACTCTACCGCCGCTCATGGAGCCGCGGGAAAGTCGCCACCGCCGTCACCCTCACCTATCCCGCCAGCCGCTACGCGCTTTACAGCCGCCACCGCACCGGTGAACGCGGCACCTTCTCGCAATAGGAGTCATCCATGACCACCCGCCGTGACAACACCCGCGTCATCAAATCCCCCACCGGCACCACGATTTCCTGCAAGTCGTGGCTCACCGAAGCGCCAATGCGCATGCTGATGAACAACCTCGATCCCGGCGTTGCCGAGCGCCCGGAGGAGCTCGTCGTCTATGGCGGCATCGGACGTGCGGCCCGCAACTGGGAGGCCTATGACAAGATCGTCGCCGGCCTCCGTTCGTTGGAGGATGACGAAACCCTGCTCGTGCAATCCGGCAAGCCCGTCGGCATCTTCCGCACCCACAAGGATGCGCCGCGCGTGTTGATCGCAAACTCCAACCTCGTGCCACACTGGGGCACCTGGGACCATTTCAACGAGCTCGATAAAAAGGGCCTGATGATGTACGGCCAGATGACGGCCGGCTCGTGGATCTACATCGGCACGCAGGGCATCGTTCAGGGCACCTATGAAACCTTCGCCGAAGTGGGCCGCAAGCACTATGGCGGCAGCCTGAAGGGCAAGTGGTTCCTCACTGCGGGCCTCGGCGGCATGGGCGGTGCGCAGCCGCTCGCCGCCACCATGGCCGGCGCCTCGATGGTCGCCATCGAATGCCAGCCTTCGCGCATCGAAATGCGCCTGAAGACACGCTACCTCGACACCAAGGCGAATACGATCGACGAGGCCCTCGAAATCATCGACCGCTCGCACAAGGCCGGCAAACCCATCAGCGTCGGCCTGCTCGGCAATGCGGCGGAGCTTCTGCCCGAATTCGTCAGGCGCGGCATCCGCCCCGATGCGGTGACTGACCAGACCTCGGCGCATGACCCGATCAACGGCTACCTTCCCGCCGGCTGGACATTGGCCGAGTGGGAGGAGAAGCGCGTCTCCGATCCGCAGGCCGTGAAGGCCGCCGCCATGGCATCCATGAAGAAACACGTCGAAGCCATGCTCGACTACTGGCACATGGGCGTGCCCACGCTCGACTATGGCAACAACATCCGCCAGATGGCACTGGAGAAGGGCCTCAAGAACGCCTTCGAATTCCCCGGCTTCGTGCCCGCCTATATCCGCCCGCTGTTCTGCCGCGGCATCGGGCCGTTCCGCTGGGCAGCCCTCTCCGGCAACCCAGAGGACATCTACAAGACCGACCAGCGCGTGAAGGAACTGATCCCCGATGATCCGCACCTCCACAACTGGCTCGACATGGCGCGCGAGCGCATCGCCTTCCAGGGCCTGCCCGCCCGCATCTGCTGGGTCGGCCTCGGCCAGCGCCACAGGCTGGGCATGGCCTTCAACGAGATGGTGCGCAACGGCGAGGTCGAGGCGCCCATCGTCATCGGCCGTGACCACCTCGACTCAGGCTCCGTCGCCTCGCCCAACCGCGAGACGGAAGGCATGATCGACGGGTCCGATGCCGTCTCCGACTGGCCGCTGTTGAACGCGCTGCTCAACACCGCGAGCGGCGCCACCTGGGTGTCGCTGCATCATGGCGGCGGCGTTGGCATCGGCTATTCGCAGCATGCCGGCATGGTGATCGTCGCCGATGGAACAGATGACGCGGCGCGGCGCCTCGAGCGCGTGCTGTGGAACGACCCGGCCTCGGGGGTCATGCGCCATGCCGACGCGGGCTACGAGATCGCGGTGGAGTGCGCCAAGGAACAAGGGCTGAAGCTGCCGGGCATCACGGTGTAACCTCACGCCCCATTACACACACCCATCATGCCCGGGCTTGTCCCGGGCATCTTTTTTGTGACCGCGAAGAAGATGGCCGGGACAAGCCCGGCCATGATGGGAAAGGGAGAAGACGCGGGGCCTGTCTTAGGCCTTCACACGCACCACACGCCCATTCGGTGCTCCCTCATCCGTCAGGATGTAGAGATAGCCATCAGGCCCCTGCCGCACGTCGCGGATGCGGGCATAGCCTTCGAAAAGCTTCTCCTCCTCGACCACCTTGTCACCGTCAAACACGAGCCGCGCCAGGTGCTTCTGCACCAGGGCGCCGACGAACAGGTTGCCCTTCCACTGCGGATACCTGTCGCCGGTGTAGAACACCATGCCCGACGGCGCGATCGACGGATCCCAGTAGTGGACGGGCGGCTCGATGCCTTCCTTCTCCGTCACGCCCGCACCGATCTTCTCGCCCGAATACTCCCGCCCATAGGTGACATCGGGCCAGCCGTAGTTCTTGCCGGCCTCCGGATGATTGAGTTCGTCGCCACCCTTGGTGCCGTGCTCCACCGTCCAAAGCCGGCCCGTCAGGGGATCGATCGTGGCGCCCTGCAGGTTGCGGTGGCCGATGGACCAGATCTCAGGCAACCAACCTTCGACCTTCGGATTGTCCGGCGGGATGCCGCCGTCCTCGGTGATGCGGATGATCTTGCCGATGTGATTGTCCGTCTGCTGCACCAGGGCGCGCAGATTCTGCCGGTCGCCGGTGGTCACGAACAGCGCGCCCGTCCTGTCGAAGGCGAGGCGCGAGCCGAAATGCCCGCCACCATCATAGGCCGGCTGCTGGCGGAAGATGACCTTCACGTCGGTGAGGCTGCGGAAATCCTCCGACAAGCGCCCGCGCATCACGCTGGTGGCGTTCTTGCCGTCCTCGCGCGGCTCAGCGAAGGACAGGAACACCAGTCGGGTCTGCTCGAAATTCGGGTGAAGCGCAATGTCGAGGAGCCCACCCTGACCCACTGCGGCAACCTCCGGAAGTCCCGCAATAGGTTCCGACAGCTTGCGATCAGCGCCGATGCTGCGCAGCGCACCCGCCTTCTCAGTGACAAGGATGGTGCCATCTGGCAGAAAGGCGAAAGACCATGGCCGGTCAAGGCCGTCGACCACGGTGTCAAGCACTTCGGTGGACTCGGCGTGCGCCCGCAGGGGGGCGAGCGAAACGGCAAGAAGGCTTGCGAGAACGAAACGGCGATCAATCATGTGGCACCCGTCCTGAGAGAATCGGCAGCTTCATTTACGAAGCGGGCCAAATCATGGATGTCATGTGGCGATCGGTGCGAGCCCTGCTCTCAGATATGTGATCTCGTCGTCGTTGATGCCGTGGGAAGAGCCCGGATAGATGCGCTCCGTGACCGTGGCCCCCATGCGGGTGAACGCTGCCGTCGTCTCCTTCACGCGGGCGAGCGGGATGTGTGGGTCATGGTCGGAGCAGCCAAGGAAAACGGAAGCTCCGGCAAGCGAACCCGGATAGTCGCGCGGCGTGCCCGGCGGCCCGATGGCGCCACCACTCAGCACGCCAACGAAGCCATAGGGTCGCGGATTGCGCAGCACCGTTTCGCTGGTCAGGCAGGCGCCCTGGCTGAAGCCAACGACGGCAAGCTTTTCGGGCGCGATGCCGGCGTCCAGAATATCCGCGATGATCGCAGCCACACGGTCCAGCGCGCGTGACACATAAGGCTCGTTCGCGGCAGTGGGCGCCATGAAACTCTGCGGATACCAAGTGTAGCCCTCGGCCTGCGGGGCGAGGTAGCACAGCTCCGGCATCGCCACCACGTCGGCCAGCGGCAGCATGCTCTCGGCCGTGGCGCCACGACCGTGAATGAGCAGCACCACGCCCCTGGCGCGCGACGGTGGCGCGCCGGCGCGAGCCAGTGCGTGGCGTTCGATCACGGTATCGAGTGTGTTACTCATGCGAGGTGCCTTCCGATGGCGTGGAGTGCCTTTTGCGTGGCGATGCTGAAGGACGTGTTCACGAAATCGGGCCAGCTCGAGAGCTTGGCGGCCACCAGTCCATGGTCCCAGTTCACATAGATCATCTGGCCGAATACGCCGCGCGCATAAAGGGCGCGCGAGCGCGGGTCCTCGATCCACCACTGGTTCCGATACGAGCCTTCGGGAAGTGCGGGCGAGAACGGCGCGGATGGATCATGCCGGCCGGTGCGCGTCGCCTCAACCCATTCCGGCGGGATGATGCCGCCGCCATTCTGCAGATAGAGCAGGCCGACGCGCGCATAGTCGCGCAGGCAGGCGTTGAAGCCGCCATCAGCCAGCGCGCTTCCCACCGCATCGACGGTGAAGCTGGCGCTCTGCTCCGCGCCCATGGGCTGCCACAGCTCTTCCGAGACGATTTCGTGGAGCCGCTTGCCGGTAACACGCTCCATGCAGAAGCCGAGCACCTCGGTCTCGATCGAACGATAGGAGAAGCGCTCGCCGTGGCGGCACTCGAGCTTGCCCAGACCCAGCACCTGCTCGAAGACATGACGCGGCCAGCGGAGTGACGGATCGGCGCCGGGCGGAACGGGCTTCCAGCCGGACGAGACGTCGAGTTGCCCAACATCGGAATGGGGGTCGGTGTAGGTCTCGTCGAAGGTGACGCCGCTCGCCATGTCGAGGACATGCTGCAGCAGCGCGCCGCGATAGGCGGTGTCGTTCAGTTCGGGAATGTAGTGCGTGACAGGTGTGTTGACATCCAGCAGGCCTTTGCCCACCAGCACGCCGGCCGCAGCGGCGGTCACCGACTTGGCCACCGACTGCGAGAGGTGCAGCGTGCGCGGCGTCATGCCGTTGAAGTAGCGCTCATAGACGACGGCGCCATCCTTCAGCACGATGAAGCCATCCGTGTAGGTGTCGTCGAGCAGGCGGGCGAGCGTGGTCACCGCTCCCTTGGTGGAAGCAACAGGCAGCTCATCGAGGTCCTGTTCCTGGCGCGGCAGCGCGGGCACCGGCCCGTCACCGCGCCAGACTTCCGCCGTGGGCAGGATCTGCCGGATGTTCTGGAAGGCCCAGCGGTTCCATGGCGGACGGTCCCAGTCCATGCGCGGCGGCACGAGCTGCGGCGGAGAGCCCTGCATGATGGCCGGGCGCGGATCGGAGTTGCGATAGGACGTCATCACGGTGCTTCCTTGAAATCAAAAGGGGGAGGCCTTGCGGACCTCCCCCCGGAAATTGCCCGTTGGGGCTTACTTCATCAGGTCGGTCCAGATCCTGGTGTAGAACTCCACCGCTTCCGGCGGGCAGGCCAGGGCGAAGGTGGCCTTGGACTGCAGGTCGGCCGGGATCGAGAGTTCCGGCGCGTCCTTCATGTCGGCCGGCATGAACTTGTCCGAACCCGCGATGCCGTTGGCATAGCGTGCGAAGGCGGAGAGGCCGGCAGCGTTTTCCGGATCCATCACGAAGTTCTGGAAGAGCTTGGCGTTCTCGACGTTCTTGGCGTCCTTCAGCACCGAGAGGTTATCCATCCAGATGGTGAAGCCTTCCTTGGGATAGCCGTACTTGATGTCCGGGTTCTGCAGGCGCTGGCGGAGCGCCGAGCCGTTCCAGTCGCTGGTGGCAAGGTAGTCGCCCTTGGTCATCTTCTCGATGGTGGAATACTCCATCGCGATCCAGTTGGGCTTGGCGTTGACCAGCGTGTCGCGCGCCTTCTTCAGCACTTCCTTGTCGGTCGTGCAGCGCGTGCCGCCATTGTAGGCAATGGCCGCGTCGACGATATCGGTCATTTCCGGAACGATATTGACCTTGCCCTTCAGCTCGGCCGGCGTGTCGAACAGGATGCCCCAGGTGTTCGCGTCGCCCTGATAGGCCTTGGTGTTGACCGAAACACCCACCGTGCCCCACTGCCACGGCACCGAATAGCGGCGGCCCGGATCATAGGGGGCGTCAACCCAGCGCGGATCGACGTTCTTGAAGTTCTCCATCTGGTCAGGACGCGTCTCGAGGAGCAGGCCCTCGTTGATCCAGATCGGCATGAAGTTGGCGGACGGGACCACCATGTCGAAGCCGTGGCCACCAGCGCGCACCTTGGCGAGTGCCGTATCGTTCGAGTCGTAGTCGGTAATGGTGACCTTGACGTTGTACTTCTCTTCGAACTTCTTGATCACCTCGGGGCTGGTGTAGTTACCCCAGTTGTAGAGGTTGAGCACGCCCTCGGCGAAGGCGGGTGCGGACATCGCCATCACCATGGCGGCGGCCAGCAAGGTCTTGGTCTTGAAACTCATCGTTTGCTCCCTGTTTTGAATTCACGTTACGTTTTCTTCCGGCTGACGAGGAAGAACATCGTCACCAGCAGAACCGATATGCCGAGGAACACCGTGGAAATGGCGTTGATCTCCGGCGTCACCGAGCGCTTGAGCTGCCCCAGCATGTAGGTTGGGAGCGTCTCCTGCCCGGCCGATTTCACGAATTCGGTAATCACCACGTCGTCGAGCGAGATCACGAAGGCCAGCATGAAGCCCGCCATGATGCCGGGCCACAGCAGCGGAAACGTCACCCTCCGGAAGGCGGCCCATGGCGTGGCGTAGAGATCGGCCGCGGCACGTTCCAGCGTCAGGTCCATGCCCTCGAGCCTGGCGCGGATCGGCATGTAGGCGAAGGGGATGCAGAAGGCGGTGTGGGCGGCAATCAGGTAGCCCAGCCCCGAATAGCCCGTCCACACCTTGATGCGCGAGAACACGATGAGCAATGCCACGGCGGTGACGATCTCCGGCACCATGAGGGGCTGGTTGATGAAGGCGTACTTGAAGGTGAGGCCACGATAGGGTGCGGTGCGCGTGGTGGCGATCGCCGCCATGGTGGCAGTGACGGTGGCGATCGTCGCGGCGACGACGGCAATGAGCGCGGAGCGCATCGTCGCCTCCTGTACCTGGGTGTTCTGCCAGGCCGAGTGGAACCAGCGCAGCGAGAAGCCCGACCACACGGCAACACTGTCGCCGGCGTTGAAGGCATAGAACACGAGTGTCGCGACCGGCAGGTAGAGCACGGCGAAGCAGAGCAGCGCGATGAAGGGAAAGCCGGGCTGGCCGGTAATCGAGAAGCCCCTAGACATGACCATGGCCTCCGCCCTTGGAGGTGTTGCGCACATAGACCAGAAGAGCGAGCGTCACGATGATCATCAGCGTGATGGAGAGGGCCGAGCCCAGCGGCCAGTTGCGGCCCTGGCCGAACTGCAGGTCGATGAGGTTGCCGAGCATCATGTTCTTGCCGCCGCCCAGCACGCGCGGGATGACATAGGCGCCAAGCGACGGAATGAAGACCAGGATGCAGCCGGCCACGATGCCGGGCTTGACCAGCGGAATGATGATCCGGCGCAGCACCTGGAAGCGATTGGCATAGAGATCGTAGCCCGCCTCGACCAGGCGGAAGTCCAGCTTCTCCATCGAGGCATAGAGCGGCAGCACCATGAGGGGGAGGTAGACATAGACCATGCCGAACAGGATGGCCCAGTCGGTGAACATGATCTGTACCGGCTGGTCGACGAGGCCCAGACCCATCAGCGCCGAGTTGATGATGCCCTCGTTGCGGATCACCTCCTGCATGGCGAAGGTGCGGATCAGGAGGTTGGTCCAGAACGGAATGGTGATCAGGAACAGCCACAAATCACGCTTGTTGGGCGCACGGGTGGCGATGAAATAGGCGGTGGGAAAGCCGAAGAACAGGGTGATGAGCGTCGTGATGAAGGACAGCTTCAACGAGCGCCAGAAGATCGAGATATTGGCCCAGGCGGGACCCAGCGTGTCGTCGAACATGTCGCGCTCGAAGAGCACGTTGAACCAGCCGTCGAGGGAGAACTGCCAGTACTTCACGTCGCCGTAGTCGCCCTTCACCATGAAGGAATAGAGGACGACGACGGCGAGCGGGCCGATGGCCGCGAAGAAGATGATGACGAGGGCCGGCGCGGACAGCAGCCAGCGCTTGCGGATGGCGTCCCGCTCCGCCCTGTCGGCCGCTTGCTGGGTGATGCCCATGGGCTCAGTCCCTTACCAGCTGGGCGGAATTCGGCTCGAGCACCACGCCGACGGCGGAGCCCACGGCATGGCCGGTGCCGCCGCCATGCGAGTTCTGCTGGCGGATGATGAATGTCTCACCCCCGTCGAGCTTCACGTAGTAATGCGTGTCGGTGCCGAAATAGACCACGTTCTCGAGCCTGCCCCAGAGATCGGCCTTGCCGCCGTGCACCACCAGGTCGGCGTGCTCGGGGCGCACCACGACGGTGACCTTGCCCTCTGGCTTCAGCGTGTCGGGCACGCCCGCCGCAACGACGCCGCCGCCATGCAGCTTGACCATTGCCTTGCCATCGACAACCTCGGCGACCTCGCCCTCGATGAAATTGGTCTCACCGATGAAGTTGGCCACGAAGCGCACCGAGGGGCGGTCGTAGATGTCGCGCGGGGAGCCGATCTGCAGGATCTTGCCCTTGCTCATGACCGCGATGCGGTCCGACATGGTGAGGGCTTCCTCCTGGTCGTGGGTGACGAAGATGAAGGTGATGCCGGTCTCGTGCTGGAGGCGCTTCAACTCGATCTGCATGTCCTTGCGGAGCTTGTAGTCCAGGGCCGAGAGCGGCTCGTCGAGGAGCAGCACCTTGGGGGCCGGGGCGAGTGCGCGGGCCAGCGCCACGCGCTGCTGCTGGCCGCCCGAGATCTGGCTGGTGCGGCGGTTGGCGAGTTCCTCCATGCGCACGAGCCGCAACATCTGGCTGACCCGTTCATCAATCTCCGCACGGGGCTTGCCCAGCATCTCGAGGCCGAAGCCGATGTTCTGGGCCACCGTCATGTGCGGGAACAGGGCGTAGCTCTGGAACACGGTGTTGACCGGCCGCTTGTAGGGCGGCAAGGGCGCAATGTTCTCGCCATAGAGCAGGATTTCGCCTTCGGTGGGGAAGTCGAAGCCGGCGATCAGGCGGAGCAGCGTGGTCTTGCCGCAGCCCGAGGGCCCGAGCAGCGTGAAGAACTCGTTCTGACGGATCGAAACCGAAACATTGTCGAGAGCCTTGACGGCGTCCTGCCCTGCTCCAAACTGCTTCGTGACGCCTTTCGCCTCGATGGCGGTCTGGCCTGCTGCCAAGATTGAGCTCCCTCTTCCCGCGTTTTCCGGCGGTTGTTGTTTGCATCCTAGGCCGGGGAAATGCCCCTTGCCAATGGGGTCCGTGCCCAGCGGCGCAGTTGACGCAGGGGCGGCCTGGAGGCCGCACCCTGCGGTTTTCGCCTAGATCGACCAGCCACCGTCGATGACGAAGGTCTGGCCCGTTACGAAGGCTGCCTCGTCGCTTGCCAGATAAACCACCAGCATGCCGATTTCCTCGGCACGGGCCATGCGGCCCATGGGCTGGCGCGAGATGAAGGCGGACTTGGCGGCCTCATAGTCGCCCGTGGCCTTGAGGCGCTCGGCCAGCGACGGGCTGTCCACCGTGCCGGGGCAGATGGCGTTCACGCGGATGCCCTTGGAGGTATAGTCCGCCGCCAGCGCCTTGGTCATGCCGATCACCGCGGCCTTGGTGGCCCCGTAGACGAAGCGGTTGGGCACGCCTTTGATCGAGGAGGCGGCAGAGGCCATGTTGATGATGGTGCCGTTGCCACGGGCCAGCCAGGCCGGCATGAAGGCCTTCATCATCCGAAAATGCGCCTTGACGTTGAGGTCGAAGGAGAAGTCCCAGGCCTGGTCATCCGTCTCCATCAGGGTGCCGGCGTGGACGAAACCCGAGCAGTTGAACAGGATGTCCGGCGTACCGACGCGCTTGGCTGCGGCGTCGATCTGATCCTGCTTCAGCACGTCGAGCGTGAAGGTCTCGATCCCTGACTGTTCGGCAGCGAGCGAGGCCAGCGCCTCGGCATTGATGTCGGTGGCCCAGACCTTGGCCCCCTCTTTCGCCATGCAGATGGCAGAGGCCCGGCCGATGCCCTGGCCCGCCGAGGTGACGATCGCTGTCTTGCCGTGAAGCCTGCCGGCCATGGACTTCTCTCCCGTGTTCCTGTTCTCTGTTGGGCGAAATCACTAGCGCCTCGGGATGAGCCTTGTCCATGACCAACGATGACCTCTGCTACCTCTCCGCCGCCCACGCCCTGAAGCTGTTCAAGAAGCGGAAGCTGTCGCCTGTCGAACTGACCAAGGCGCTGATCGCGCGGGCCGAGAAGGTGAACCCGAAGATCAACTGCCTCGCCGACCGCTACCATGAGGAGGCGCTGGCCCAGGCGAGGGCATCGGAAGCGCGCTACATGAAGCGGGGTGCCAAGACTGCGCCACTCGACGGCGTGCCGCTGGCCGTGAAGGACGCGCAGCGGCTGAAGGGCAAGCGCACCACGCAAGGCTCGCTGATCTTCAAGGACTGGGTGGACGACCATTCAGACCCGATGATCGAACGGTTGCAGAAGGCAGGCGCGGTGATCCTGGCACGCACGACGACGCCGGAGTTCTGCCTTTCCGGAATCACCGCCTCGCGCATGTGGGGCATCACGCGCAATCCATGGAACACCGAATGGGGTCCGGGTGGATCATCGGGCGGATCGGGCGCAGCCCTTGCGGCAGGGCTCACAACGCTGGCGACGGGCACCGACATCGGCGGTTCGATCCGCATTCCGGCGGCGGCCTGCGGGGTGGTGGGATACAAGCCGCCACACGGACGAAATCCAGACGGGCCGCCCGCCAACTTCGACCGCTTCAACCACTGCGGACCGATGACCCGCACCGTGGCCGATGCGGCGCTGATGCAGAACGTGACCTCGGGTCCGCACCCGCTTGACCATGACTCGCTGCGCCAGAAGGTGAAGCTGCCGACCGAGGCGGGCTCGATCAAGGGCATGAAGATCGCGTACTCGGTGGACCTGGGTTACGTGCCCGTGGAACCTGCCGTGAGGAAGAACATGCTGAAGGCGATCGAGGTGTTCGCCAAGCTTGGCGCGAAGGTCGAGGAAGTGGACCTCGGCTGGACCGAGGACGTGGAGAAGAACGGGCTGCACTGGTACAACCTGATGCATTTCGGCCGGCAGACCATCTGGCACCTGAAGGAGTCGCGTCACCTGATGACCGACTATGCGATTAGGTTCGCGGAGGTGGCAGGCAAGCTGACGGGGCCCGACGACGTGCACAAGCCCTGGGCCCAGGCGCATGCCATGTACCAGACGCTGGGGCCGGTGCTGACCTCGCACGAGCTGTTCATCTGCCCCACCAACAATGCGCCCTCGGTGAGGGCCGACCACGACCCGTGGGACCAGTCTTTCACGGTGGCTGGCCAGAAGGTCGACCCCGAGTATGGCTGGGTGATGACCCACCAGTTCAACATGCTGCACAACTGCCCGGTGCTGTCGGTGCCGTCTGGCCATGCCGAAACCAAGGTGCCGACCGGCATCCAGATCGTCGGGCGGACCTGGGACGACGCGAAGGTGTTCCGTGCCGCACTGGCCTATGAGAAGGCGGTGGGCGGCTGGTATGGGGCGAAAAAAGACCGGCCGCGTCTGTGATTTTTCTTGACATTTGAGGAAAACATCCCTATATTGGGAGAATGAACTGGTCACTCACCATCGGCAGGATTGCTGGCACCAACATCAGGCTTCATGTCACCTTCCTGATCTTCCTCATCTGGATCGGCACTGCGGACTATCTCGCCGGGGGACCGTCCGCCGCCGTTGAATCGATTGTGTTCATCCTGCTCGTGTTCCTGTGCGTGACGCTGCACGAATTCGGCCACATTGCCATGGCGCGCCGCTTCGGGGTGAACACCCCGGAGGTGATCCTGTCACCCATCGGCGGCATTGCGGCGATGGAGCGGATGCCGGACAAGCCCGGCCAGGAACTGCTGGTGGCCATCGCAGGCCCGCTGGTGAACGTGGTGATCGCGCTCTTGCTGATGGCCGCCCTGGGCCTGGCGCCCCTCACCACCACCGGCTTCGAGCAGGGCTCGCTGGCAGAGCGCTTGCTGCTGGTGAACATCATGCTGGTGGCTTTCAACCTGATCCCCGCCTTTCCGATGGACGGCGGACGCGTGCTGCGCGCCCTGCTGGCCATGAAGATGGGCGCGCGCCGCGCCACCGCCATTGCCGCCCGAATCGGACAGGGCTTCGCCGTGCTGTTCTTCGTGCTCGGGCTGTTGTTGAGCCCCATCCTGATGGTGGTGGGCATCTTCATCTATTTTGCGGCGCGTGCCGAGGAGGAGCAGGCGACCTTCACCGGAATTGCCGCGCGCCTCACCGTGCGCGATGCAATGGAACCCTCGCCCATGATGCTCGATGCGGCACAGCCGGTGGCGGACGCCATCGACGCGCTGCTCACCTCGCCGCAGAAGGAATTTCCCGTGGTGGATGGCACCGGCCGCATCGTGGGGCTGCTCGACCGCGACGCGATGATCATGGGTCTGCGCGACAAGGGTGCGGGCGTGCCGGTGGGCGACGTGATGCGCGGCTGCGTGCCGGTTCGACCCGAGGTGCCGCTGCCGGAGGCCTACATCCGGATGCGACAGCGCGGTGCTGCCGCGGAGATCGTGGTCGACGCTCAGGGCCGCGTGCTGGGCATGCTGACGACGGAAAACGTGGCCGAGATGATGCTGGTGGAAAGCGCACGGCCCGGCTGGCGGTTCCGGCGGCGCTGAGTGCAAGGCGGCCACTTGTTGCAGTTGACCCTGGCGCTGGCAGGCAACTTCAGACCACGTAGCCGAACTGCTCGATGTCGAAGGCGAAACTGTCCCTGATGACCTGGCGCTGGCGGTCGTTCAGCATGGCGGCGAAATCACCCTTGGGGCGCTGGGTTGATTTGAAGCGGGTGAGCGACACCGGTGTTTCGATGCCAAGTTCGCGCATGGTGCGTCCCAGATCCTGATCGAGCGTCTCGAAGCGCAGCACGCGGTCGGCCACCACGCGGCCATCGATGGCATAGACGTCGCGCCCCTTCTCGTTGAGGCGGTGGAAATCATTCGACTGCAGGAACTCGTCGAAACGGGCGTGGAAGTTGGTTGCCGCGTCGTGCCAGTCGCGGTTGGCGGCGGTCCAGAAGAACTGAGAGACGCTGCGGTCCAGCGGGTTGCGGACGACGCAGAACTTGAGGTGCCCATTCCACACCGCATCACCCACATAGCGCTTCACCCGCGCGGCACTGGCATGCGGCGACAGGCCATGGCGGCGGAGCGTCTTGCGGTGATTGAGAGCCATCAGCAGCCGCGCGGGCAGCGGCACGCCGGCAGCGGGCTTGTTGAAGCCCATGGGCGGGCAGGCCCCGGTGCCCTTGATGGCTTCTTCCTCGTCGTCGTCGAGCCAGGTGACGATGTCGCCCGGACCGCAGAAGCGGCGGAGATAGGCCTCGACCGAGGAGCCGCCGGTCTTGCTGACCTTGAGGAAGATGAAATTGTGGGTGTTGCTGACGATCACGGACCGGCGTTCCCGCTGAAGAGGCTTCCTTAGAGGCATCGGGATGCCCGCGCAATCACCTAGGATCAGGTGCCGGCCTGGTGCCGGCCCGCACGTCCTTCCACCGGCAAGAAAGCTCAGCCCGCCAACAAGGAACACTTATTGGCGCAGCCATTGTGCGCCCCTGCCGGACGGGCTATTGCTGCCCCGGTTTTTCACGCTCCATCGGTGCTTTGCCACGCATGAAGATGATCTTCAGGATATTCCTGCAGGGCGACCGGCTGCGGTCGGTGCTGGTGTTGCTGAGCCTGCTTGCCGCAGCGGCGGTGGAGGCGATCGGCATCGGGGCCCTGCTGCCCGCCGCAGGGGCCCTGCTGGGCGAGGCCGGAGCGTCCACCCAGAGCAACCAGATCGCCCAGGGGATGATCGACTGGCTGGGCATCACCCCCGACTTCAAGACGCTGGTGCTGCTGATTGCCGGCGCCATCGTGCTGAAGGCCGTCATCTCCTTTGCCGCCCTGTCCTATGCGGCGGTTGTCTCGGCAGACATCGCCATCGGCTTCCGCGAGCGGCTGATCAACTCGCTGTTCGGCGCCAGCTGGCGCTTCTATGCCGACCAGCAGGCCGGCAAGTTCGCCGCCGCCATCGCCAACGACGCGACGCGGGCGAGCCAGGCCTATCTGCTGGCCGCACAGGTTCTGGCGCAGATCGCGCAGGCGGTGCTGCTGGGCACCGTGGCGCTGCTGTACAACTGGCAGCTGGCGATGGCATCGATCGCAGTGGGCGTGTTCGTGGGCGCAACGATGAACCGCCTGATCAAGATCTCGCGCGCTGCCGGCCGCCGCGAAGCCGACACGACCGCGAACCTCACCGTCAAGATCGTCGACCTGCTTGCCAACATGAAGGCGCTGAAGGCGATGCACCGCTTCCAGCCCATGCTGATTCCCATCCGTCGCACGCTGATGAAGCTGCGGCGCGCACTGATCACCGGCGAAGTGGCGAAGCTTGGCTTCAACCTCGGCAACGAGGTGGTGGTGACGCTGCTCATCACCGTTGCCGCCTATCTCGCCTATACTTCGTGGAATGTGACGCTGCCGGAAATCGTGGTGATCGGCGTGATCTTCCTCAAGATCAACGACATCATCGCCAAGGTGCAGAAGGCGGTGCAGCAGTCGGTGAAATACGAGCGCTCCTATGAGCGCATGGTGGAACAGATCGCGCTGGCCGACGCCCACCGCGAGTTGAACCCCGGAACGCACGATCCGATGCTGACAGATGCCTGCCGCTTCGAGGACGTTGCCTTCTCGCATGGCGAGCGCGAGATCATTCGCAATGTGAACATTGAAATTCCAGCGCGCCGCATCACGGTGCTGAAAGGCCCCTCGGGTGCCGGCAAGACGACGATCATCGACCTGCTGATCGGCCTCTATCAGCCACAGCGCGGGCGCATCACCATCGACGGCGTGCCGCTCAACGAGATCGACCTGTTCAAGTGGCGGCGCAAGATCGGCTATGTGCCGCAGGAGCTGAGCCTGCTGCACGCCGACGTGCGCGAGAACATCACCTTCGGCGACCCGGACATCAGCGACGAGATGGTGCATGAGGCGCTGCGCCAGGCGGAGGCTTCCAGCTTCGTCGCCAACCTTCCCGACGGGCTCGAGAGCAGCGTGGGTGAGATGGGCGGCAAGATGTCCGGCGGGCAGCGCCAGCGCATCTCGCTGGCCCGCGCCCTGGTGACCAGCCCCGAAGTGCTGATCCTCGACGAGGTGACGAGCGCGCTCGACCCCGTGACCGAGCAGGACATCGTGCGCAACATCGCGGCCCTCAGGAGCCGCTACACCATCGTGGTCATCACCCACCGCCAGGCCTGGACGGCAATTGCCGACCGCCTGTACGAGGTGGAGGGCGGCGAGGCGCGCTGGGTGGCCAACGAGGAACGCATTGCGCAGACATGAGGCGGTGAGGGCGCGATGATCATTTCCCACAGCCGCCGCTTCATCCTCGTGAAGTCACGCAAGACGGCTTCGACCAGCATCGAGCGCGCCATCATCCCGCAGCTTGACGTCAATGACGTGTGGACGCCCATCTCCATTCCGTCGGTGGACGGCCGCAACTATTACAGCGCGTGGCCGATCGACATGATGACGGCGAAGTGGGAATGGTTCCGCGACCTCGTGGGGCGCGACAGCGCGCTGCACCATCGCTTCTACTTCGATCACATGCCGCTCGCCCGCCTGCGCCCGACACTGCCCGCAGCGCAGTTTGGCAGCTACCGCAAGTACGCCTTCGACCGGAACCCCTGGGACTTCCTTGTCAGCTTCTACGCCTACCGCAAGCGCAAGGGCGAGGTGGCGAACTGGGATTTCGACCGTTTTCTCCATGAGTTCCCGGTCGTCCAGAACCGTGCGCTCTACACCGAGAACGGCGCGGTCATCGCCGACCGGGTGTTCCGCTTCGAGGAGCTTTCCGGAGCACTGGGGGAGATCGCCGCCGAGACCGGCCTCAGCTTCGATGCGCTGCCCGAGGACAAGCGCAGCTATCGCGGCAGCAGCGAGTATCGGTCCTTCTACTCAGCCTCGAGCCGCGACCTGGTGGCGGAGCGCTGGGCAGAGACCATCGCCCTGCTTGGATACGACTTTTAGGCAACCTTGCCGCGACTACGCGCGCAATCGGTCTTGTGTTATAGTACAACCGATTGAGAGGGTTGTATGATCTTTGTCGTCTCGGCACCGCGGAGCGGGTTGAATTGGCTGCGCTTCTGCATGGAGCATTACCTTGGCGTGAAGACGCCGGGAAAGGACGTGCTGATCACGGCTGATGCCGGCCTCGAGCCGGTGTTCCGGCGCGCCCACAACGCCAGGAAGGGCGCCAAGCCTGACAAGAGCAAGCCGCTGCTCGACCAGACACGCCCCGAGGACAAGGTGCTGATCCTGCTGCGCGACCCGCTGGAGAGCTTCGTGCGCGCGGCGGAGAGGAGCTACAAGGAGTATCGCGGCTTCATCGAGAACATCCGCTATTTCAGCGATTGCGCGGCAGGCCAGAAGCATGCCGCCTATTACGAGGACATGACGGCCAAGCCCGCGGTGATGCTGGAGACCATGACCTTCCTCGACGTCGCACCGCTGCCTGGACATACGCTGCCCAACCTCGAACAGCTGACGGCGGAGTGGGCGAAGCTTGGCGACATGAGCCGCGGCAGCTACGAAGTGCGCCAGGCGCATGGCGGTGGATCGATGACCAAGGACAGGCCGACCGATTTCCAGTTCCACCAGCAGAATTTGAGCGGGGCGGAAAAGCAGCAGGTGTGGCGCCACCTGCGCCGCGAGCTGAACGACGAACAGATGGCACTGCTCGCACGCTACCTGCCGCAGGGCGGAATCCGGAAGGTGGGGCCCGTCACCCGCATCGGCGACATGATCCGCGCCTTCAGCTAGGCCTTGCCGCGGGCGATGAGGAAGTTCGCCCAGTCGAGATCGAGCTCGGTGTCGATGTTGGGAAGATTGCCCTCGACCACCACGGCGCCGGGCTTGGCCCCCATGATCGACTTCTGGTCCACCAGGCATTGCCGCGTGATGGCATAGGCTATGCCATTGCGGTGAAAGACGGGAGTGAGCTGTTGGCGCGCGATGATCTTCGCACCAGCCGGATCATAGTAGGATAATAGCCCACCTTCGGCCGAGACGTTGAGCTGCTTCAGCGGGTGGGCCTTGGAATCCGTCTCGCTCAGCGTCCAGACCGCATCGAAGCCACCACTCACGAGATGCTCCATGGTGGCGGTGACATGCTCCGGCGTGCGGCCGGGCGAGGTGGGCTGCAGCATCACCACCACGTCATAGGTCACGGCGTCGATGCGCTCCATCTCTGTCAGGGCGTGGATCAGCACCTGCCAGTCGCTGATGATGGCGCCCGAAATGTCCTCAGGCCGCATGAAGGGGCAAGCGAGGCCCGCCTCCTCTGCAACGCGGGCAATGCCCTCATGGTCAGTAGAGACGATGGCGCGGTCGACCCAGGGCAGTGCGCTTGCCACATGGCCCGCCAGCGCCACCAGCGGCATGCCGCCCACTTCGCGCAGGTTCTTGAGCTTGACGCCCTTGGACCCGCCGCGGGCGGGCACCACGACGAGCACGCGGCGGCCTTCAAACATGGTGTTCCTCCAGTGATTGGCCCACGCGCATCAGGTCTTCAGGCGCGCGTATCGCGAAGAAGGTGCAGCCATTGGCGGCCGCTGCCTCTTCATCGGAAATGCCGTCGCCCACCATGGCGACGCGCGAGGGATCAAGGCGGCGGGCGGCAATCACGGCAGCGATCCTGTCGCGCTTCGTCGTCGGGTAGCCGTCGATGCCCTTGAGATAGGGGTTCCAGCCGCGCACCGCGACATGGCGGCGGATGGTGTCCTCGGGCGTGTTGGAGCAGACGTGGAGCTCGATCAGGCATGACAGCCGCGCCAGCAGCGCCGTGGCGCCTGGAAGCTCCGGTGCTGCGGCCACCGCCCGCTCCGACACCTCGCCATAGCGGGTGACGTAATCATCATCGGCGAGGGCGATCCCATGGGCGCGCGCCGCAGCGATCATGCGCGGGATGACCACGTGGCGGCTGCCGTCGGGATCATCCACCAGCACGGCCTCGACGGCCTGGGCTGCGGCGGCGGGGAATATGTCGAAGAACGCCTGCCGCTTGGCCGGGGCCGAAGCGACGAGCGTTCCATCGAAGTCGAAGATGACCGCATCAAAGCGTGTGCTTGTCACGGAAATAGCCAAGCCAGTTGTCGACCTTGGTCTTGCGGTCGTCGCGCGGCATCTGGGCGATGCCCGGATCCTCGTAGAAGGAATCGTTGTTGAAGTGGGTGGTGGACACTTCCTCGAAGATGCAGCCGTCGAGGGTTGCGAACTTGTGCCACTGGTTGGGCTCGACCAGGAAGGTGTCGCCCGGCACCAAGCGCATCTTTGCGCCTTCCTTGGTGATCTCGAGATCGCCGTCGAGCAGCTGGAAGGTTTCTTCCTTCTGCTTGTGGAAGTGGTAGGGGTGCTTCTGGCGCGGCAGCTGGATCACCAGCTTCTTGGCATAGGTGCGGTTGATGCAGGTGATGATCACCGCGCCATATTCGCGGAAGCGCTTCAGTCCGTAATGGTGCGAGATTTCGATCGAGGCATCCGCGTTGATGTGGACATTGGCCTTGGCCAGCATGCCGCGCACCTGCAGCATGATCTGGTAGACCAGCTGCTCGTCGCTCTGGCCCTCGCCGCCGATCGACTGGCTCAAGGCCGCGTTCTTTGCATAGTCCTTGTCGGCAACGAGGCCCGGGCGCCAGTGGCCCGACGTGAGCTGGCCTTCCTGCATTGGCATGGCAAAGAACACGTCCTCGCGCGCCAGGACCTCGCCCTTCTTCACGTCGCGCTTCACATAAGTGCCGCGCTTGAGATCAACGAGCGTCTGGCGTTCCTCGAGCGAGATCGGCGGACGCTCCTCGTTGCCGAGCATGGCGCGGCCGGCATGGAAGGCGGCAATCCACTTCTCGAGCTTCTCGGGCGTCGAGGAATAGCTGTTGAGCTTGTGCTTTTCGGTGTTGAGGCCGACATGGCGCTCGAACATGCGGGCTCCCAGCGCATAGGCGATCTGCACCGCCGAGGTGTTGTCCTGGTCCTCATGCGTCGACCAGCCGATGGGGATGCCGCGATAGCGATCGCGCATCTCGGCGATGCGGTTGAGCTGGAGCTTGCCGTCCGGCGTCGGGTAGAGGGCCACGCAATGCATGAGGCCGAACTCGGTGCGGTTCATCTCGAAGAAGCTGACAAGCGCGTCGATCTGGTCAGTGCGCAAGCCTGCCGTCGAGACCACGACCGGCTTGTTGACGCGCGCCACCTTTTCCAAGAGCGGCCAGTCATCGGCCGAGCAGCTGGCGATCTTGATGATGTCGAGGCCCATGTCGCAGATGACATCGACCGATTCCTCGTCGAAGGGCGTGCACATGGTATGCAGACCCTCGGCGCGCACATGCTCGGCGAGCTTGGCGAAGTCCGTCATCTCGAGACGCGTCTCGGAGAAGCGCTTCACATATTTGTGGTCGGCGCGGCCCTTGAAGTCCGGGTGGATGAAGCTGTCGAGCTGGCGGAACTGGAACTTCAGCGCGCCGTTGATCTTGCCTTCGCGATTTACCTTGCCCACCGCCGAGACGATGTTGCGTGCGTGCGCGAAGTCGCCCTGGTGATTGTTGGCGAGGTCGTAGACGAAGAGGTTTTCAAACGAGAAGGGCTTGCGCATGGATGCTCCGCTAGCGAATGGCGTCGGTGACGTAGCCCTTGCTCCAGTCGATCTGGACGCGGCGGCCACTGTGGTGGGATTTGAAGATGGCAGCGATCACCATCATGGTGTCGAGCCCGCGCTCGATGGCGATGGGCGAATTCTGGACCTTGCCGGCCATCACCTGCTCGAGGTGGGCGATCTCGGCCTTGAAGTCATCGGCCCGGGTCTTGGCGATGAGGGTCTCCTTGCGATCGGCGCCGAGGCCCAGCGCCACGGCATCGTTGCCGGGGCTGTGGTTCACGCGCCATTCGACATAGCCCTTCTGGCCCTGAATACGGCAGGACTTGTCGGCGGGCTCCGTCACCACGTCCTGGATGACGTCACCGACGAGGCCGTTCTCGGTCTTGAGCACGGCGTAGCTGAGCCGGTCATAATCGCAGCCGCCGTCCTGCACCATGTCGAGCACCGCGGTGACCTCGTTCACCCGGCCGGCGCCGATGAGGTTGGCGAAGTGCTGCCACATGTTAATGCCGTGCGAGTGCTCGCCAGTGGCGCCGCCGCCGCGCGCGGCAAAGCCCAGGTAGGAATCAGACGGGCCCGAGAGCCACGGATGGGCCTTGAAGATACCGCCCCAGTGCTCACGCGTGCGAGCGGAGATGGTGCAGACGGAACCGATTTCACTTGCCTTCAGCAGGCTGTCGGCCAGCACGGTGTTCTGGCCCAGCGTGTGGTTGTAACCCACCGCGCCGAAGATGCCCTTCGACGTCAGCCGTGCCAGCAGTTCGGCACAACCCGCGAGATCAGGACCTGCGAGGGGCTTCTCGAGCAGGAGCACCCTGGGCGTCACCCGGTCGAGCACGTCGTTGGCCAGGGCAATGTGGCTGTCGGGCGGCGTGCCGATGAACACCACGTCGGCAGGCTCACCCATCGCGGCGCGAGAGTCCTTCAGCACGATCTCCTCGTCCCACCTGCCATAGCGCTGGGGATAGATGGAAGTGCGGGTGCGCTCGAGCGCGGCCGGGTCGATATCGGTCAGGGTGACGCGCCAGCCAAAGGAGCGCGCCGCATTGGCAAGGTGATTGCCGATCGAGCCGGCGCCGAGGATTCGGATGGAGTGCATTAAGGGTCCCTGACTTCGTTCACGCTTCATTCCGCAGCGTTCCCGGCGCCTCTTTGCCACGCCGCCGCAGCTTTTGCTACTCTCTCGTCCCGGGGGCCCTAGCGGAAATCGCATAGATGCTGTCGGCGAGCGGGGTGACGGTGACGGAGGGCAACTCCGGCCGCACCGCGCGGAGCCGATCGATGCGGCTGGTGACCGCTTCTTCCGGCAGACCGGGGAACTTGTGGGCGCGATAGGACTTGGCGGAACCCATCTTGCGCAGACCCTTGATCGTATCGCGCAGCGAATAGCGGCGGAAATGGGCGAGCCTTGTGCCGGCCATGGCGAGCGCTCCGCGGGCCGGCGGGGCCACGAGGCGGTCCGCATGGTCATCCAGCGCATCAAGCAGCCGGTCACAGCTGAACGCACCGTCGACCGAGGCGATGTGGGTGCGGAGATAGGC
>JBEARP010000207.1:0-4207 GCA_041163105.1 Pseudomonadota bacterium | reverse complement strand
CCCGAGGACCGGCAAGCCGATGCAATTCAGGAGCGAGCCGCCGCAGGATTTCGACAATTTATTGGCGGCGCTGCGCTTGAACGCCGCGTCAACATGACTATCTGTAACCGGTCCGGTGTCTCATTTTCTGCGTAATTGCCGTCTATAGAGTGGCTCCAGACAGGAAAGGCAAAGAAACATGGCAAAGACCACGTCCCTTCCCGCCATCGCTTCGGGCGAGGCCGGCCTGCAGCGCTACCTGCAGGACATCCGCCAGTTTCCCATGCTGCAGCCGGACGAGGAATTCATGCTCGCCAAGCGGTGGAAAGAGCACGGTGACACTCAGGCCGCCGAAAAACTCATTACATCTCACCTCCGCCTCGTGGCCAAGATCGCCATGGGTTATCGGGGCTATGGCCTGCCGATCGGCGAGGTCATCTCCGAGGGTAATGTCGGCCTCATGCAGGCGGTGAAGAAGTTTGAACCGGACAAGGGCTTCCGTCTCGCCACCTATGCCATGTGGTGGATCAAGGCCTCGATTCAAGAGTTTGTTTTGCGCTCATGGTCGCTGGTGAAGATGGGCACAACCGCAAACCAGAAGAAGCTGTTCTTCAACCTGCGCAAGGTGAAGAGCCAGATCGAGGCGCTGGAGGACGGCGACCTGCGTCCGGACCAGGTTGACCTTATCGCCAAGAAGTTGGGCGTGACCAAGGAAGACGTCATTTCGATGAACCGTCGACTCGGCGGCGACACCTCTCTCAACGCCACCGTCCGCGAGGACGGCGAGGGCGAGTGGCAGGACTGGCTGGTCGATGAGTCCGACAATCAGGAAGAGATGCTCGCCCAGTCGGAAGAGCAGTCGATGCGTCACGGACTGCTTCAGGACGCAATGGAAAAACTCACCGACCGTGAGCGCCGCGTGTTCGAGGCGCGCCGCCTGCAAGACGATCCGGCAACGCTTGAGGAACTGAGCCAGGAATTCGGCGTGTCACGCGAGCGCATCCGCCAGATCGAGGTGCGGGCGTTCGAGAAGGTGCAAAAGGCGGTGAAGAACGCATCCCAGCGCCTGCTGGCACCCAAAACATTGCCCTCGCCCACCGCCTAGGCAGCGCCAACACTTCGTTTGCTTCTGAATGGCCGGGCTCGACCCGGCCATTTCCTTTGGTGAACGCGGCCAGAGCCTGCGCTGGAAACTATTGGAAGAGTCCCTTCTCCCGTGGAGCAGCAAAAAAGATCTGCACGGCCCAGATATCGTCGCCCCGCTGGATGACGCCCGTGGACACGAAGGCGAAGCTGCGACTGACCATGTTCTTGCGGTGAGGCGCGCTCTTCACCCACTGCTCGAACAGGGCGCGTGCTTTTGACTCGTCAACCGGCGTGTCCTGCGTGTCGCGGGCGGCATTCTCTCCGATCGAAGGATACTTCGTCACGTCGCCGACAAAGGCCGCCATACGGCCCTGGAAGCTCATGCCGGTGGATGAGGAGTGGCCCATGAAGTCGTTCAGCATCATGTCGGCGGCATGGGCACGTGCTGCTTCCTGGAAAGCGGAGTCGGCGGCAATGGGAGCCTTGGACTTCTGGTCGCGATAGGCGTTGAGAAGGCCGACGAGCTCAGCCTCGAGATCCGGCCGGTATCGCGAGCCCTTCGGCGGCCGTGCAGCGAGGCCCTTCGCGTAGTCGAGATATGGGCCGGCCAAGGCAGGCTGAACGGACGCCACGAGGCCGACAAGACCAAGGCACAACAGGCGTCGGGTTGGACAGCAGCGCATCAAGACAAGACTCCGTGAACCATGGTCGACAATTTTAAGTTGCTAAATCTGTAAAAATACACGTTCTGTAACCTTCTCCCGCCACCATGGCAACGCCTCGGCAAGGAGACCCTGATGCGTAGAGAATTGGCCAGATTCGCGACAGCAAGTCTTCCGGTGAATGGAACCCGGCAAGGCTGGCTCCTGGCATCGTCCTTGGTGGCGGGCCTGTCGGGTGGCATTGTCACGGCTTCGCAGGGCATTTGGGCACAAGCAGGGCCAAGCGCCCAGGCGGCGTTTGCCGGAGCCCTGCTCGCGGTCGGCGCCTTGGCCGCCGCTTGCGCGCCGCAAGGGGCCAGCAAGGCAAAGCCCGGCCTGTTGCCGAGACGGGCTTTGGTTGCAGAGGCCGAGAGCCGTGCTCCTGGCTTCGCAGCCGTCATCCTGTGCGAACTCACGGGTTTTGCCTGGGCGAGCCGAGACGGGCGCAGCGAGGCAAGCGATCGCGCCGTTGAAGAGGCCCAGCAGCGACTGTCCGCCCAGCTGCCCGCAGGGGCACGGGCGTCGCGCTGGAGCGAGGAGCGATTTCTGGTGGCGCTGCCGCCCGGAGCAGACGCGATGGCGACATTGGAGCTTGCCCGCGAACTGACAATGAATCTCGCCGGAGGACCTGGCTTCTCGGACCTCGCGGCATCCGTGACCTGCCACGCCGGCATTGCCCTTGCGCCCAATGACGGCCAGCACCTGTGCGAACTGGTGAGCAGCGCCGAATTGGCATTGGCGGAGGCGCGGCGGCAAGGCAAGCCCGGCTATGGGTTCCACTCGCCCGACATGGCGGCACATGCGCAGCGACGCCTGACACTGCAGCGCGCCTTGCGTGACGCCGTGAGCGGCGATGCGCTGCGGCTCGACTTTCAGCCTGTCCATGCCATGCGCTCCGGTGAACTCGTCGGCTTCGAGGCGTTGATCCGACTGCATGATCCCGAGATCGGGCCGATCCCGCCCTCAGAATTCATTCCCTTGGCCGAGGAGCTCGGCCTCATCGTTGACATCGGACAGTGGGCGGTGGAGGAGGCCTGCCGGGTTGCGGCGCAGTGGCCGACGCATCTTGTGGTCGCAGTCAACCTCTCGCCCGCCGACTTCCATTCCGGCACGCTGATCACCACCATCCGCCGCGCCCTGCAGCGCCACGCCCTGCCCGCCTATCGCCTCGAAGTGGAAATCACCGAAGGCACCCTGATGACCGACAGTGAGCTGGTGCTGGGCCAGCTGCGGATCCTGCGCGACATGGGCGTCGGCGTGGCACTCGACGATTTCGGCACCGGCTACTCAAGCCTGTCCTATCTGTGCAAGTTTCCGTTCTCGAAACTCAAGATCGATCGGAGCTTCGCGGCCGCACTCGATCATTCCGCCTCCGCACGGAATGTGCTTCGCGCCATCGTGCGCCTTGGCCATGGGCTGAGCATGACGGTGACGGCGGAGGGGATTGAGACGCAGCGTCAGCTGTCGCTGCTGCGCGACATCGGCTGCGACCTCGCGCAGGGCTACCTGCTGGGCAGACCAGCACCGCTAGGCGAACTGGCGGCCATCATCTTGCGCAACTTCGCGGAGGGTCTTGCCCGGCGCCCCAGGCCGGCACGCCGGAGTGCGGCCTGAAGCCCGCCGCTTTGCACTTTCCTTGGCGTGCCCGGCAGTCTAGTTTGCGCCCGCACTCAAACAACACGGGCAGCATGCGCAAGCTTTCACCCACCAAGGCGATCACCCACGCGCTCAATTCGGTCTGGACCTACCGGAAGGTTGCGGCGCGCATTGCCTTCGCCTGGCTTCCGGTGCTGCTGGTTTGCGCCATTGCCCAGATCTACTTCGGCCCGCCTGATCCGGCCGCACAAGAAATGACATCGGCTGCTCTGGTGCAGATCGCCACGTCCCTCGTATCTCTCCTCGCCATCTCCGCCATGTCGGTCAGCTGGCACCGCTTCATACTACTCGACGAGATGGGGCACGGACTGCGAGTTAACGCCAACAGCCTGCGCTACTTCGGAAACTATTTCCTGCTGCTCATGGCGATGGCGGTTCCTCTGCTGCTGACCATAATAACACTGCTGCTATTGCCCGCCGCCGTGACCTTTGCCATTCCGGCGCTGCTGCTGGTCTGGGGCGCCGTCACGCGCCTGTCGGTCAAGCTGCCTGCGATTGCACTGGGCAACCGCGACTTCACATTCCGGAGCGCATGGAATGCCACGTCCGGTAATTTCTGGCCCTGCCTCGGCGTGCTCGTGCTGAATGGAATGATCCTTTTCGGAGGATTGCTGGCACTGATCGTCGTGGCCAGCGGCATCGCCCAGGTGCAGCCCGTTCTCGGCGACGCGTTTGCCATGCTGGCCTCGCTGGTGCTGCAGATCACCTATGCCTTCTTCAATGCGTCCATTCTGACTTCGCTTTACGGCTATTTCGTCGAGCGCCGGGAGTTCTGATCCTTGATC
>JBEARP010000206.1:0-7700 GCA_041163105.1 Pseudomonadota bacterium | reverse complement strand
ATGAGGGCGTCATCTGCGTCGAGAAGATCAAGGGCCTCGACGTCCACCCGATGAAGAAGGAGCAGATCCCCGGCTGCACCTACTGCCACCCGCAGGTGGCCAGCGTCGGCCTCACCGAGGCCAAGGCAAAGTCTGCCGGTTATGAACTCAAGGTCGGCCGCTTACCCTTCCTCGCCAACGGCAAGGCCATCGCCCTGGGCGAGGACCAGGGCCTGATCAAGACCATCTTCGACGCCAAGACCGGCAGGCTTCTGGGCGCCCACATGGTCGGCGCCGAGGTCACCGAGCTGATCCAGGGCTTCGTCATCGCCATGGGGCTGGAAACCACCGAGGAGGAACTGATGCACACCGTCTTCCCGCATCCCACCCTCTCCGAAATGATGCACGAGAGCGTGCTCGACGCCTATGGCCGCGTCATCCACATGTGAGCCATGCCCGGCCCAGCCGCTTGATGGCGGGGCGGGCAGGGCCTATCTTTTACACTTCATGGAACGGGAGAGACTGACATGGAACCCAACCAACTGATGGACCTCGGCGGCGGCGTGGGCTGGATCGGCACGCTGTTCATCGGCGCGCTCGCCGGCATCATCGCCGACAAGGTGATGAAGTCGAACCACGGCCTGTTGATGAACATTGTTATCGGCATCGTTGGCTCCTACATCGGCGCCTTCCTTGCCAACCTGCTGGGAATCCAACTTGGCGAGATTTTCAGCGGCTGGTTCTGGGGCAACCTCATCGTCGCGGCCATCGGCGCCGTGGTGCTGATCTGGGCGCTCAGGCTGGTCCGGGGCCGATAGATCCAAAGCCATGGTCACCGTTGTCGATACCAAGCTGAAGCCGCGCCACCCTGAAAAGGCGCACAAGCCGGACACGCCCATTCTGAAGAAGCCTGAATGGATCAGGGTCAAGGCGCCCGGCTCGGCCGTCTATGGGGAAACCCAGAAGATCGTTCGCGACAACAAGCTCGTCACCGTGTGCGAGGAGGCAGGCTGCCCCAACATCGGCGAATGCTGGTCGAAGAAGCACGCCACCTTCATGATCATGGGCGACACCTGCACCAGGGCCTGCGCCTTCTGCAACGTGAAGACCGGCATGCCCGAGGCGCTCGTCGCCGATGAGCCGCTCAAGGTAGCGGACGCCATCGCCCGCATGGGCCTCGCCCATGCGGTCATCACCTCGGTTGACCGTGACGATCTCGCCGATGGCGGTGCGAAGCACTTCGCCCGCACCATCACCGAAATCCGCAAGGCGTCGCCCGCCACCACCATCGAGGTGCTGACGCCGGACTTCCTGAAGAAGGATGGCGCGCTCGAAATCGTCGTCGAGGCGAAGCCCGACGTCTTCAACCACAATCTCGAAACAGTGCCCGGCCTCTATCTCAAGATCAGGCCGGGTGCGCGCTACTTCCATTCGCTGCGCCTGCTGCAGCGGGTGAAGGAACTCGATTCCACCATGTTCACCAAGTCCGGCATCATGGTGGGCCTTGGTGAAACGCGCGAGCAGGTGATGCAGGTCATGGACGACATGCGCGCCGCCGACATCGACTTCATCACCATCGGTCAGTATCTCCAGCCCACCCGCAAGCACGCCGCAATCGACCGCTTCGTGACGCCTGACGAGTTCAAGGGCTATGAAACCATTGCCTATGCCAAGGGCTTCCTGATGGTGGCGGCCACACCACTGACGCGTTCGTCTCACCACGCCGGCGATGATTTCGCCAAGCTGCGTGCTGCCCGCGCCGAGCGTGGCTGATGCCCAAGTTCAGCGTCTCCCGTTCGGTTCCCTACACGGCGGACCAGGTTTTTGCGATTGCGCGAGACGTGGCCCGTTACAAGGAATTCCTGCCGCTGGTGAAGCGCTCCATCGTGCGTGGCGCGAAGACGGATGAGCAAGGCCACGAGCATTTCGAGGGAGAGCTGACCGTCGCCTATGACAAGCTCCGCATCGAGGAGGTGATGACCAGCCGCGTCACCGTCGATCCGGCGGCGCTGACCGTAACGGCGCGTTCGGATCAGGGACCAGTCAAGCACCTCGTCTCCCAATGGAAGATCGTGCCCACGGGCGACAACCGCTGCGACATCAACTTCACCGTCGATTACACGCTCAAGAGCAAGATGCTGCAGATGGTGCTGTCTGGCATGTTCGACATGGCGGTGCGCAAGGTCATGTCCGCCTTCGAGGAGCGCGCCCGGGCGCTCTACGGGCCCGCGACCTCGTAGGCCATCTCGACCGCTGCGCGGACCGTTTCAAGCCGCACTCGCTCTCGGCCAATATCACCCAGTCGCAACATACGATGCAGCGTTGGAAACCCACGCCGCGCCGCCGCGCAATGCACGAGCCCCACCGGCTTTTCAGGGGAACCGCCGCCGGGCCCGGCAACGCCCGTTACCGCCACGGCAATGTCGGCAGCACTGTTCTCCAAGGCGCCCTCCGCCATGGCCCGCGCGACGTGTTCACTCACAGCGCCATGCTCCGCGATGAGTTCAGGCGGCACCCCGATCATCCGCGTCTTCGCGGCATTGGAATAGGTGACGAAGCCACAGTCCAGCACATCCGATGATCCGCTCACGGAGGTGATGAGTCCGGCGATCAGCCCACCCGTGCAGCTCTCGGCGGTGGCGAGCATGAGATGGTTATTGCGGCAGCGGTCGATGAGGTCGGCGGCGCGCGCGGTAACGTCAGCGGAGAACATCTCCCCGCTCATGGCGTCATCCCGGCGAAGGCCGGGATCCCGCTTTCCGCATCATGACCGCCCGAAGCTGGACCCCGGCCTTCGCCGGGGTGACGGCAAGAAATTGAGTGTGCGCCCATCACGGCAGCCTCACTGTCACTGTCGCATAGGCCATGATGCCTTCCTTGCGGCCAATCGCGCCAAGCTTCTCCATCGTCGTCGCCTTCACGGCAATGCGCGAGGGATCGAGATGGAGCAGGGGAGCGAGGTAGTCGCGCATCGCCGGCACATGCGGCGCAATCTTCGGCGCCTCGGCCAGAATGGTGATGTCGGCATTGGCAATGATGCCGCGCTTCGCCTCCAGCAGCGACACGGCCTTCTCCAGGAAAATGCGCGAGGCGGCGCCCTTCCACTGCGGGTCGCTCGGCGGGAAATGCGTGCCGATGTCGCCTTCGCCGATGGTGCCGAGGATGGCGTCCGTCAGCGCATGCATGGCGACGTCGGCATCCGAATGGCCCTTCAGCCGCTGCGAGTAGGGAATGGAGACGCCGCACAGGATCACCGCGTCACCGTCATCGAAGGGGTGCACGTCGATGCCCTGGCCCACGCGCACATCCGGCCGCTCCTGCAGCTGGCGTCCGGTCATGTCGCGGTCGGCCATCACGATGTCATCGGCAGTCGTCAGCTTGCGGTTCTCCAGCTCTCCCATGATCATCGATATGGCAATTCCCGCATTCTCGGCAACCGATGCGTCGTCGGTAAGCCCCTGCGTCTGCTCGGCCTCCGCCTTGCGGTAGGCGGCGAGGATGCCGTCATAGGTGAAGCCCTGCGGCGTCTGTGCGGTCCAGATCGAGGCGCGGTCCACCGTGCGGCTTACCATGCCACCCGGCGCAAATTTCAAGGTCTCGGCCACCGGCATGCCCGGAATGGCGGCGGGGAAGCGGTCGAGCCAGCCGATGACGTTGTCGATCAAGGCCTCCGAGACGAAGGGTCGTGCGGCATCGTGGATCAGCACCTTTCCGGGCTTATGCCGCGCCACCGCCTCAATGCCGATGCGGCAGGACTCCTGCCGGGTGGAGCCGCCGATGACGGGAAGCGGCAGGTCGAGCCCAGCGACGGCCTCGGCGAACATCTGCTCATGGCCCTCGCCGATGACCGGCTGCACGACGTTGACGGAAGGGTGCGCGAGAAAGGCCCGGCAGGTCCACCAGATCACCGGCCGGCCGCCGATCAGCTGGTATTGTTTCGGCCGCTCGCCCCCCGCGCGCAAGCCGGATCCTCCGGCCACGATCACTGCCGCAACTGTCATGGTTCTGCTGTAGCAAGCGCAATCCGGCCTCGCAACAAAGGCCCTTGACGCAATGCAGCATCAGGCTATTCTGCCTCTAAATTAAACAGTAACGGTTTGTGATTAATTAATGGGCATACAGATCGGTCACATCGAAACCCGCAACCGGGTTTTCCTGGCCCCCATGTCGGGTGTGACGGATGAGCCCTTCCGCGCACTTGCCCATCAGCACGGCGCTGGTCTGGTTGTCAGCGAAATGGTTGCCAGCGAAGAGCTTGTCAATGCCAGGCCTGACATGATGCGCCGCGCGCTCGGCGCTGAATCCTTGTCGCCATTCGTGATCCAGCTCGCCGGCCGCGAGCCGCACTGGATGGCCGAGGGTGCGCGTGTTGCGCAGGACATGGGTGCGGAGATCATCGACATCAACATGGGCTGCCCGGCGCGTGAAGTGACCGGCGGCCTCTCGGGCTCCGCCCTCATGCGCAACCTCGACCATGCCGAGAAACTCATCGAGGCCACCGTGCAGGCCTCGTCCGTTCCGGTGACGCTGAAGATGCGGCTCGGCTGGGATCACAATTCACTCAACGCCCCCGAGCTCGCGCGCCGTGCCGAGGGGCAGGGCGTGGCGCTGGTGACCGTGCATGGCCGCACCCGCTGCCAGTTCTATGGCGGCAAGGCGGACTGGCAGGCGATCTCCAGGGTGCGCGAGGCGATCACCATCCCGCTGATCGCCAATGGCGACGGCGCCACCGTCGATGATGCGCGCGAGATGCTGGCGAAGTCCGGCGCCGACGGCGTCATGATCGGCCGTGGCGCCTATGGCCGCCCCTGGTGGCCGGGCGTCATCGCCGAAGGCCTTGACCCCGGCTCCGGTGCGGTGGAACCAACCCTCGCGGAAGAGGCGCGCATCGTGGCGGAACATCACGAGCGCATTCTCGTCGCCCATGGCGCGCACCACGGCAACCGGGTGGCCCGCAAGCACATCGGGTGGGCCATCACCCGCCTGGCCGAACGCAGTCTGATCACGCCCGAAAAGGCATCAGAGTGGCGCGCAGCATTGCTCAGGACGAATGACAACGGCGCCGTGCGCGACGGGCTTCGCCAGCTGTTCGACACCGTGCAGGAAAGGGCCGCGGCATGAACGCACCCTTGAAGGACCGTCCGCCCGCGCCCGAAGGGCCGCTCGCCAAGGCCGTCGTGGATGCGCTCCCCAACCCGCTCATCGTGCTCGACCAGGAAGAGCGCATCTGCCTGGCCAATGTCGCGGCGGAAGATTACTTCCAGGCCTCCAGCAACGTGCTGACGCGTCACAGGCTCGGTGATCTCGTGCCCTTCTCGAGCCCGGTCTTCGGCTCGGTGGCGCAGGCGCGTGCCAGCGCCGGCGTCGTCAACGAATACTCCGTCGCCGTCGGCACGCCGCGGCTGGGCGGCGAACGCCTCGTCGACATCCAGGCAACGTTGATGCATGACGAGCCGCGCTTCGTCATCGTCATGCTGCTCGAGCGCTCCATGGCCCACAAGATCGACCGCCAGCTCACCTCGCGCGGTGCCGCGCGCTCCGTCTCCGGCATGGCGACCATGCTGGCGCACGAGATCAAGAACCCGCTCGCCGGCATCCGCGGTGCGGCACAATTGCTTGAGCCCGCACTGAACTCCGACGACCGTGCGCTCGCCCGCCTGATCTGCGAGGAGACCGACCGCATCCGCGACCTCGTGGACCAGATGGAGGTGTTCTCCGACGAGCGCCCGCTGGACAAGAGCCCGGTCAACATCCACGCCGTGCTGGAACGCGTGAAGCGCCTCGTCAATGCCGGCATCGGGCAGGGCGTCAGCGTGCGCGAGGACTATGACCCGTCGCTGCCGCCCGTGCTCGGCAACAAGGACCAGCTCGTGCAGGTCTTCCTCAACCTCGCCAAGAACGCGGCGGAAGCGATCCAGAACAATGGCGAGGCGGGCGAGATCCTGCTCACCACCGCCTTCCGTCCGGGCATTCGCCTGATGGTGCCCGGCACCACCGAGCGCATCACGCTGCCCTTCGAGGTTTGCGTGCATGACACGGGCCCCGGTGTGCCGGAGGAACTGCGCCCCAACATCTTCGATCCCTTCGTGACCACCAAGCCCGGCGGCAAGGGCCTGGGTCTCGCACTCGTTGCCAAGATCGTGCGCGATCATGGCGGTATCATCGAATGCGTGGGCCGTGAACGCGGCACCACTTTCCGCGTCCTGCTGCCCATGATGCGCGGCACTGCCGCACCCCGTGATTTTGATGGAGACGACACCCCATGAGCGGCAAGACCGTCCTGATCGCCGATGATGACAGCGCCATCCGCACGGTGCTCAGCCAGGCGCTCAGCCGCGCCGGCTATGCGGTCCGCTCCACCGCCACGGCGGGCGCACTCTGGCGCTGGGTCAGCGAAGGGCAGGGCGATGCCGTGATCACCGACGTGGTGCTGCCCGACGAGAACGCCTTCGACGTGATCCCGCGCATCAAGAAGCTGCGCCCCACGCTGCCGATCATCGTGATGAGTGCGAAGAACACCATCATGACGGCCATCACCGCCGCCGAGCGCGGCGCCTATGACTATCTGCCGAAACCCTTCGATCTCAATGCGCTGGTGCAGACAGTTGGGCGCGCGCTCGAACAGTCGCAGAAGCCCGCGCCCTCGAATGGGGTGAGCCAGTCGGAATCGCTCCCCATCGTCGGCCGCTCTCCGGCGATGCAGGAGATCTACCGCATCATTGCCAGGCTCACCCAGACCGACCTCACGGTGATGATCGTGGGCGAGTCCGGCACCGGCAAGGAGCTCGTCGCCCGCGCGCTGCATGACTATGGCCGCCGCCGCAAGGGCCCCTTCGTTGCCGTCAACATGGCGGCAATCCCGCGCGAACTCATCGAGTCCGAACTCTTCGGCCATGAGAAGGGCGCCTTCACCGGCGCCACCTCGCGCATGGCCGGCCGTTTCGAGCAGGCCGAGGGCGGCACGCTGTTCCTCGACGAAATCGGCGACATGCCGCTCGAGGCTCAAACGCGGCTTCTCCGCGTGCTGCAGCAGGGTGAGTATACCACGGTCGGCGGCAACGCGCCGATCAAGACCAACATCCGCATCATCACCGCCACGCATCGTGACCTGCGCCAGCTCATCAACCAGGGTTCCTTCCGCGAGGACCTGTTCTACCGCCTCAACGTCGTGCCGCTGCGCCTGCCGCCACTGCGTGAACGTGCGGAGGACATTCCGGATCTCGTTCGGCACTTCCTTGGCCAGGCCGTCAAGGAAGGCCTGCCGCGCAAGGAACTCTCGCGTGAGGCCATTGAGCGGATGCAGTCCCATCGCTGGCCGGGCAACGTGCGTGAGCTCGAGAACCTGCTGCGTCGCCTCGTGGCCATCGAAATCGATGACACGATCTCAACAACGGCTATTGAACGTGAGCTGGCGGCAGTGCCCGTCCAGCAGGCGGCCGAACAGATGGATTTCTCCGGCGCCAGCCTCCCGGAGTTCATGGAAAACTACCTGTCGCGCTACTTCGCCAGCTTCGGCACGGGCCTTCCGCCTGCCGGTCTTTATGAACGCATTCTCGCCGAGGTGGAGCCAGCCCTGCTGCGGGCCGTTCTGGCCGCGACGTCGGGAAACCAGCTGCGCGCAGCGGATCTCCTCGGCATCAACCGCAACACGCTACGCGTGAAGCTGAGGGACCGGCAGGTGAAGGTCGTCCGCGGGTTGGGGTGAAGCGCTGACAGCCGAG
>JBEARP010000205.1:0-26671 GCA_041163105.1 Pseudomonadota bacterium | reverse complement strand
AGGAAGTACAGCGAGCCAGGCACCATTACAATGGCAGACAGAACATCAGGACTGTCAGGTGACGCTGTCTTCGTCATCAGCAAGGGACAAGTGCCCCAATGAATGAAGGCTTTGTCTCGCGTTCGCGCTACGAGCGGGAGAAGGCCGCTCGGAAGGCAGCTGAGAGACTTCTCGAGGACAAGAGCCGTCAGCTCTATCACCTCAACGTCGAACTGCAGAAGAAATCAGATAGCCTTACATCGCAAGTACAAGAGAGGACGGAGGAGTTACGCAACGCGCTCGAAAAGGCTCAGGCTGCCACTCGGGCAAAGGACCTGTTTCTTGCCAACATGAGCCACGAAATCATGACGCCCCTCTCCGGAATCCTGGGACTCACTGAATTACTCACAGAGGGTCACTTGTCACCAGATCAGCAGGAACAACTGATTAACCTTCAGGAGTCCTGTCTTACACTCAAGAATATCGTTGATGATCTTCTCGATTTAAAGATTCTCGAGCACGGAAAGGTTCGACTTCGCAATGCTCGGTGCGATTGCCTGGATGTCATCAACTCCCTTGTTGCGAAATGCGAGCCGATTGTAACGGGTGAATTGACCCATATCACCCATGTTAATTCGCAGTGTTCGAGTCATCTCCGCATGGGTGATAGGACGAGGTTCGAACAGGTCATTGTTAATCTCGTGAACAATGCCATCAAGTTTACGCAGGAAGGTGAAGTGGAGATCGAAACCTTCATTAACGATGCAGGTGTGACAGTAATCGTTTCTGATACTGGCATCGGAATGAAATCCGACCAGCTTGAGCGGATTTTTGAGGATTTTACCCTAGCTGATGAAAAGATCAGCACTCGCTATGGAGGCTCAGGATTAGGCCTTAGCATCGTGCGGTCGATAATGGACCAACTCGGTGGCAGTATCGTCGTAACCTCGGAGTTCGATAAGGGTAGTCGATTCACCGTAATGTTCCCCCTGCCCGCCGCAACAGAAGAGGATCTGCAAGGTCATTCCAATCGCGAAACTAGCTCTTCAACTCTATCTTTGCTGGGCAGACGAATACTTCTGGCCGAAGATAGCCGGATCAACGCAAGAGTCATCAACAGTTTGGTCAGGAAGCGCGACGGTGAAATCGTTTATGCCACTTGCGGCATGGAAGCGCTCAGCAAGGCAGCAAGCGAAGCCTATGAATTGATGATTTTTGACATCAACATGCCGGACATCGACGGCATTGAGCTTCTTCAACGCATAAGGTCGTCTCCTGCTTGTGCGGTGAATGCCAAGACGCCAGCTCTCGCTTGCACCGCCAACGCCAACGCCATGGAAGACCAGGTAGCGAGATACATAGAGCGCGGCTTCTCAGGTGATATCCAGAAGCCCTTCAAAGTTGAAGAGTTCATGACTGGTATAGCCGCAGGATTAGCCGCAATTTGATTTCTTGTGGACCGTTGTATTCCTTGCCTGAGATCAGCACTCTAGTGTTTTGATGCCAAAGGCCGCGGCTAAATCCGACCTGCGGCACCCACCCCCTTGCCGCCCTGCCCCACTTCCACCCATCTCAGCTCCATCGCGGGCGTAGTTCAGGGGTAGAGCGGCAACTTCCCAAGCTGCAGAAGTTCCCAGTCACCAAAGCCGTGATCTATCGCAACGTGGATAGGACGGCTTGGGAGAATGGCTACTGCGATTCCCTCGATGGCAAACTCCGCAATGAATACCTCAAAGGCGAGATCTTCTACCGCCTGAGGTAAGCCAGGGTGACCATCGAGCAGTGGCGCATTCTCGACAACACGCGAAGGTCTCACTACGCCCTCGGATACCGCCCGCTAGCGCCCGTCACCATCGCACCGCCAACCGCACTCGACGGAACCACAAACATTCAACAGTTTCCTACTCGACTTGGTACAGAATGTTGGTCAGGCCAATTGTCCCCGCCAGATTAGTTGTGCGGACGCGTGAGACTGGCGAAAATGGCGAGGCGGATGAGTTCGGCCGTGTTGGAGATTTCCAGCTTGTTAAGGATGGCGGCACGGTGCGCATCGACAGTGCGCTGGCTCACACCTAGCACTTCGGCGATCTGCCGAGTGGTGCGGCCTGCGACGATGGCGTCTACGATTTCGCTTTCGCGAGGGGTGAGCACCCGCAGCTTCTGGCGGGCCTCGCGGATGCTCTCCGATGAGCCAGAGCGCTCCCGCCATTCCGCAACGGCGCCTTCGATTGCCGCGGTGAGCTTTTCGGGATTGTGCGGCTTCTCCAGGAATTCCGCTGCGCCGAGCTTAATGGCCGTGGTCGCGGTGGGCACGTCGCCGAAGCCCGTAAGTACGATGACGGGAAAATCGAATCCCGCATCGCGCAACCGCGTCATCAGGGTGGTACCCAGCATGGCGCCAAGATTGTAGTCGATGATGGCGCAATCCACCTTGTTCTCCCGCGCAAGCAGCAGGGCGCCGTGGGTGTCGTGGCTTAGGAGCGACACGTAGCCCGCGTTCTCAAGCGTGCGGCCAAGGGCCTTGGCGAAGATGCGATCGTCATCGACGAGTAGAACGGTCTTGTTACTCATGCTGCTGCGTCCCCGGACGGCGGATCTTGGGCGAGAGGCTCGGCCCGGCGAACCGGACGGGCGGCCAGTGCTGGCGCGCAGCGAGACTTCTAACTTCATTAGATAATTTCGGGAAGTACTGAATTCTTAGCAGATCAAACGGCAGCGGGGGTATAAGCAGCATCATGATTATCTGTCTACCGTAATTTCTATGCCATCCTGACCGAAAAATGAGAGTTCATAATGTGAAAGTTGTATTATGTGACTACTCCTTCGTCGAGGTGAATGAAAATTGATGGTTGTACTTATATAAGTCGTATTTTCATCACATTCTGAGCGATGACTACGAATATGTAGTTAACGCAAGAAAGCAAATATATTCGCAAAATAGATGTAGAACTCTTGAAAGCGTGTTTAATTGGTTTTGCTTCGATGACTTCCTTGGCGACATCCATCTCCTCTGTGAGGGCATGACTTGCCTGCTCATCACGCTCAAGCCCCCGGTGACGGGCGCGGCACTCGCCGTCACCGGACGGAAAGGACCACATGTCCGACTATCCATTACGCTTTTGCTCAGCCATGGTAGTTGAGTAATGGACCGTTGATCGTCGCAGCTCGAAAACTAAATTCACGAGATTATTATGATCACTAGCGCTGAACTGTTTCCTTTACTTGAAACACTCAACTTCGATGTGAAAGCCGGCGTAAGCCTCTGCGGCAACGATGACGCGTTCTACTGCGAGCTCATCGAAGAATTGCACGCTAATGTACTGTCGCGTCGACATCACGCACTCGTGAGCCCCGTAGAGACTATGGAATACGCCCATTTGCTCAAAGGAACGCTACAGACACTGGGTGAAACCAGCGCCTCGCTGAAGGCCCGCGACCTTGAAAAGGCGCTGCGTGATTCTGCTCCGCATGATCAACTCGCGGACGCCCTGCGAGTAGAATTGGACCGACTGGACAGCGCGCTTGAACAACTCTTCTTGAGCCGCTGAGGATGCCGAACCGTTTATCAGTGGCGCGATTGGCAAACGTCGTTCCGACTTAGTGATTTGGAGGCAGTGGACAACGGATTTTAGACCACGCATTTGACGACCAACACGATACTTGACCTTTAATTGAATGATAAGTGGCGGACGGAATAACTTAATCTCTAGTTTCCAGTACATTGCGAAAGTGCCTGGTAGCCCAATACGTTGAATGAAATGGAGGATGTTATGTCATTAGAACGCTCAATTCTGCTCGTCGTTGGCATCATCGTGCTCGGAAGTGTGATGCTCGGTGTCTATGTGAACGCTAATTGGTTCTGGCTCACCGGCATCATGGGTGCTCATCTGATCCAGGCATCCTTCACGGGTCTATGCCCGGTCGTCGTGTTCATGAAGCGGATGGGGCTGCCGGCCAAGCCCGGCTTCTCGTGATTGCAGACACAAGCAATACTGCGCTTTCGCCCGAGACCGCTCCCGGGCGAAAGTGACTCTTTGCCAGACCGTGACGGAGGGGAAGAGTGGCTCGGGACCTCGCCTCTCAGCCTGTCCGATCAGACCGCAAAGGATCGACGCCGCCGGACCCCTTCGGAAACAGTGACCGCAGGAGCGCGTCAAGTTCAGCAAGCTTCACTGGCTTCGAGATGTGGCCGTCCATGCCTTCCTCTCCGCTGCGCGCCACGTCAGTCTCGAAAGCATGGGCTGAGCAGGCAACGATCTTCAGTCTGGAGAAACCATTCTTTCGGATGAGCCTTGTGGCCAGGTAGCCGTCTATCTCGGGCATCTGCACATCCATAAGCACCAGATCAAACGCTGCTTCGCAGACCCGGTGTATGGCCTCGGCGCCTCCGCTCACCGTTTCTGTGTGCGAGAGGCCCAGATTAGCGAGCATCCGTTGCAGAACGCGCCGGTTGATGGCGTTATCATCGACGATCAGTACCCGCAGGTGATCGAAATCATGCACGAGCTGCGGCTGTAGACCGGGGTACTGCTCCGTATCTTTCTGAATGCCGATGAGGCCCGCCCTTTCGAGGGCCTCGGCGAGACTTGCGCGGCTGAAGCGCCCAATGATGCCGCCTGCAAAAACATTTGCGCTTGCGGCGTCCACGGCTACCTCTGCCGTGGTGGCGGTCGTTTCGATAAGGATGGTTGGAATGCGCCAGGCAAAGTGCTCGATGACTTGAGCTGCGTCGCCACCGAAGCGCTGGTCGACGAGAGCCAACCTAGTGGATGGCGGAGGCGACACTGCAAAGCGCTCCGCCTCTTCGGTGGAGTTAATGATATGGGTTCGCTTGCCGATCTGCAGAAGCACCTCGTTGGCACGGAAGATCGTAGAGTACTGGCCGCCAAGCAGAACGATGTCGGGCGCGCCATCCTTGGGGCGCGGTGACGACGCCTCGTGGGTGACGGCGCTGAAGGGAAGTTCGGCCGTCACTGTGGTGCCCCTGCCCGGTTCGCTCACAATTCTCACTGAACCGTCCATGATAGCCGTAAGCTTGTTGACGATGCTGAGCCCCAAGCCGGTTCCTATATAGCGGCGGCGCAGCGAACTGTCGACCTGATGGAAGGGCCGGAATATCTTCGTCTGATCCTGTTCCGAGATGCCGATGCCGGTGTCGCTGACCGCGATCCTGAGAAATGGGACGCGGTTGCCCGCCTGGTCGCGGGTTTCCTGACTCACGGCGAGTGTCACGCTGCCCTTCTCGGTGAACTTCAGGGCATTCGAGATCAGATTGTGGAGGATCTGCTCGAATTTGACTTGGTCGCTGACGATGTTACGCGGCGTGTCGCTGTCGAAGGATACCAGGAGGTCAATGCCCTTGTCGGTGGCCAGCACCTCGTAATGCGCGAGTACGTCAGCAACGAGGCGCCAGATGTCGAAGCGGCGGTTCGACACGTTAACCTCATTTGCCTCGATCTTCGCAATGCTCAGGATACTGTTGACGATGTCGAGAAGTGACCGGGAGGATCTTTTCACGATGCCGAGAAGGTCACGGGTCTCGCGCGTGAGCGACTTTTCATCGATGATCTGCAGGGTGCCGATGATTCCGTTCAGCGGGGTACGGATTTCATGGCTCATGTTGGACAAGAACTGCGTCTTGGCCTTACTGGCGTCATCGGCGCGGGCCTTCTCCAACTCAAGCTCGAGATTGCGGCGCGACAGCTCGGTGTTGGCCAGTTTGATTGAGTTGGTGTCGAGGAGTTTTTTCCGAGTTTGGTACGAGAACATGCTGAGACCCATCAGAGCCGCCATTAGCATCGCCAAGGCAAGCATGTTGGTGATGATGGACTTGGCTTGGCGCTCGCGCTCTTCCGTCTCAAGCCGGTAGTCGATTTCGGCCAAGTCCTCCGTCAACTGGCGCAGTGGAGCCATGTCATCTAGCAGTTGCCGGCGAAGCTCCTCTCGGTTAACGGGTGTAGCCAGGTCACCAAGAACGCCGCCAATGACGGCGGCAGATTCATGGAGGAGTTGCAGCTTCACCTCACCCGCGCTGGCGCGCACCGCAGCGAACTTTGGCTGCTCTAGCAACCTGCGGGCCTGTACGAGATAGGCTCCGCCATAACGGTTGAGATCGGCCGGGCTGGAACCATCTACCGCGGCTAGCAGCAACTCTTGGTAGGCGAGCTCCATCTGGGCGATTTCCCGGCCGGTGTTGTCGCGCGGAGCTCTGAGCTCTTTGAGATTGGACAATCCTTGTCCGATAAGGAAGACGGAAGCCGAGATCAGTAGCAGCATGGCAGTGCCATACACGTAACTCAGCCAGTGCTCCTCTGGGATCTCGTTTTGCTGGTCGTTAGCCAAGTCTAGCCGTCTCCTTGCGAAGCCGCCCATCAGAACAGCGTGCCTTTTTGCCGCCAGGGACGATGCCCCGTCTGTATCTGCTTTCCGCTCTTCACTCCATCCTAAGAGCGAGAGGGCAATCAATATACAGCCTACACTCAAATGTAATGATTGCGACATGCGGCAGATGGCGGATTGGTTCCAAAGGCATGTGGCGTGAATGTCCCGACACGCGGCACGTGCCGTGGAGGTAGGCACCCAGGTATTGCCAAACTCACAGGTGATTGGGATCGAACGGTGTCGGTGCGCGCCCATCACGGCGGCAGTCATGCGTGACGATGGTTGCATGAACCCGCATTGTACTTGTTAAAATTATAAAGAATGTCGAAATGATGTAGATCAGAGATTGAAGATTATATTTCATCGTATATTTACGTACTAATAGAAGGCGTATACGAATAGGTAGTAAGCGCAATTCGTATCACATTGGCGCAATCGATACGCAAATCTTGAAGGGAATAGACTCATGTCACTGATTAATCTTAGTGCCCGCGAACGCGAAGTCCTGATGTGGGCTGCTGAAGGAAAGACGGCATCCGAGACGGCTGACATCCTTCATCTCAGCGCGAGTGCCGTGAACTTGTATTCGCAGCGTGCCATGATGAAACTACGTGCCCGCACCAAAACTCAGGCAGTCGCCATCGCCATGCAGAACTCGATGCTGTTTCCTGAGCTTCCGCATGTTCATGGTCAGACGGCGTCGGCCGCCTGATAAACGACTGCAGTCGTTGGCCAAAGCGCCGCCCTTTGTGGACGGCTCCCTAATAACCTTCGTGGACGGCCTTATAGTTGAAAATGAGAACAAGCACATGAGCGACGCGAATGACATCACGTGGGACGAGGTCGTCACCGCACAGGCTGCGTCGCGTAAGTTGTTGACGATCGCGAACGCACACTCTCCGAGGATCGGCATGGGCGCTCTGATCATGGCTACGTCGTTGGCCGCCCGGGAGATGAACATTCCCGCGAAGACCGTGGCGGCCATGTTCGACCAGATCGTTGCGCAGATTAATGCCTCCGGCTACGCTGCGCATCCCGGGAATACTATGAACTAGCTTCCGACACCGGTGATGGCCGGAGCGGCCAGGTCTGCCTTAGAGTTGGCGGCGATGTTGCGATCTGCTGGCACCATCATCGGCGCCCGACTTGCCTACCGCGGTCTCGACCTGACGACCATAGTCGATAGAGGTTAAATTCGGGTACCTTCAGTCTCTGGCAGAGGGGAGCGCACTCGGGAAAGACTTGCCCGCGCACTTCGCCGCTTTTGCCAGCCCTGTTCTCTGCTCTTGGTATTCCGCGCTCTTGTCGTTCGGCGAGGCGATGTGTCTGTGATGAATTAAGCGGAGCTTGGTTCGGTCCCGGACTAAGTCATATTGACTTGGCGTGGCACGCCGCAGACGTTTCGGAAGAACAGCCGCAGTAGTCTCATGCGGCAGCTACATTGACATAACCAATTTCAGATTTGACACTCGTAATCAGTAACTCGCTCTGACGCGTCTCTTTGTTAGCTGACGCTGAAGTCACTCACGCTTGGCTACCCCTCCAGGAGTGGGAGCCGAGGCGGAATTGTTGACCTTAGCCGCACCTCTGCGTCGTGCAGGACGTCCAGGCAAAAGCAAGCGAGGCTACAGATACTCTCAGCATGATAGTCTCGAACATCTATAGTTTCCAATGGTAGTACATCTACGCTTCCCGTGGCATAGCGGATTTGTCTGCGGCCGCCAATCTAATGAAGCGTTATGTAGTAAACACGATTGTACATTGGCGCGCTTGCGGGCGGCCAACTGTCAGAGGAAAATTACGATCATGACCGCGACTGCGCAGGCAGCGGCAATTGCCGCAAGAACGGCCAAGCCTCGACCCATCTCATGCCTTGGCGAATCCGGATCTATCGACATCTCGCATCCTCACTCATGGTGCCAGAACCAACCTCAACCACATGTCGCCGGACCTTTTACTGAACAGGGAGGCAAATTTCCACAACGCAGGCTGACGGCCTGTCAAGAGTTGACCGGGTCACCCTCAGCTTGGGAGGCTAATGCTATATTCAGTTAAGCTGGCGGCCTTTCCTGGAGATCTTGGAACGATCATTGCCTGCTGTGGGAAGGGTCTCGCCCCCCAACGGAGTTGGTCCAACTTGAAGTATCTCTCATAGCATCAAGTAGGAACGGAACAGGCCGAAAAGAAGCATAAATCAGGGCCACAACGCGGATAGTGTGGGCCGACATGACGAAACGAAACAAATCGGCTCAGGGAGAGACCGTGGGTAGCGAGGTCTCCTTAAGCATTGGGATTATTGAATTTTATCGTAAGGATTGCGTTTCGAAATAGGTGGTTCAACTAGGTGGAGCGATCACGGATATCGTCTGCTTGACAGACCCCGCAAGAGTGTCGCACGTGACGCGGAGCGATACCGGGGATAGAGATATCTATTCGAACCTTCATCTAGATCACTGGCACGATCGGCTTGCTTCATCGACAGCGCAGATTCTTCATACCACTTCGGCCGCTTGTACATGGCGGCTGCCTGTCGCCACCGGCCGGTCGCTTCGGAAGTAACTCAGGTCGGGCGTGAAGGCTGGACTGGGGGCAATCCACCGCCGCTCGTCGCAATTCGGTCAGCGCTTTTTGCTCGCGGGATGACCACCGGCGACCAGCAGGGAGGCCCGTTCCCCAACATACGCTAAGGCGACCTGTCTTCGGCGTTACCAGGCCTCGAACGTCTGCTTGGCCTTGTTGGCGCGGCCCTTGTCCGGCACCGCCATGACCTTCACGGCAAGCGACACCGCGCCGTCGGAGGCCACATGGAGCCCCCACCTCGTCGCGGGAATATTTCGGCGTTAGCCGGACAGCGAGGAACACGCCTCCCTTGTTCCAGCGGAGGAGCAAGGTTACGACCAGCCGAGATTGACGAAGATACCGGTCACCAACATGCTGAAGAACTGCATCCAATCAGCAGGATTATGCGAAGTGACAAAACTCACGCAGCAGAGCTGCCCTGGCCCCGGTCCAACTCCTTTGCTATGCGCTGCAGAAGCGTCGCGAGAGCGCTCATTTCGACGGGCTTCGAGATATGGTCGTCCATCCCCTCACTGAGGCTGCGGCTGACGTCCGTGTCAAAGGCATGGGCTGAGCAGGCAACGACTTTCAGGTTGCTGTATCCAAAGTTGCGGATTTGCCGCGTCGCGGTGTAGCCATCGATGTCAGGCATCTGGATGTCCATCAGCACGAGATTGAACTCTTCGCCTTCGATTGCAGAATAGGCCTCCGTTGCGCTGGAGGCAGCCTCGACCTTTCCGGTGCCGAGCTTCGTCAACAGGCGCTGCAGGACCCGGCGATTGATCGCATCGTCATCGACCACCAGAACCTTAAGCTGCGAGAAGTCGTTAGGCGCGGCTTTGCCCGGCTCTTGGGCCGCAGCCACCGAGCACTCGCCCTCCGCAAGTTGCAGCAGGGGATCGAGCGCGTCCTTGAGTTTCTGCGTCCCGAACCTCCGGGGAAGAGTGCCAGCTAGATATGGCAGCGCGCCGGGCATCGCGAGATCGCCATCGGCAATGAGCAGCGTTGGCAGCGTCCATGGTATTGCGCCACCGAAGCCTCTGAGGAGGGCGATAGCATCACCCCCAAAACGATTGTCTGCAATGGCCGCAGCGGAGCCGGATGGCGATGCCAGCACCGCAGGAAGTTCTGTGGGTTGATAGACAATCTTGGTCCGCCGTCCCATCACTCGGACACTCTGCGCCGCCCGGAAGACCGTGGCATAACGCCCCCCCAGCAGGATGATGGAGGGCATGACGCCTTGTTCAGCGGCGACCGTGCCGGTTTCCTCGATCATATGCGGGATCAGGACGGTGACGGACGTGCCTAGCCCAGGCTGGCTTCGGAGCACCACCTGGCCACCCAGGCGGAGGACAATCTTACGAACGATGCTGAGGCCCAGCCCTGTGCCACCATATTTGCGCGTCAGGCTTCCGTCGACCTGCTTGAAGGGATTGAAAAGCTCACCCTGGTCCACCTCCGCGATGCCGATCCCCGTGTCGGAGACAGTAAAACGGAGTGCCGCCGCCAGCTCCGGTAGCTCAGTCTCGCCACCCGCATGACGAGCAACTGCAAGTGTCACGCACCCCCTATCGGAGAACTTGAAGGCATTCGAGAGCAGGTTCCCCAGCACCTGCTCAAGCTTGCCGGCGTCTCCCATCACCAAGGCGGGCAGCGTCTCGTCGAAGTCCACGAGGAGGTCTATGCCGTTCGCATCGGCGACCGCCTCCCAGCGGCCGAGAATGTCCGCGATCTCCTGGCGGATATCAAATGGACGAACTTCCACGTCCATTTGGTCGGCCTCGATCTTTGCTAGGTCGAGGATGCCGTTCAGGATGTTCAGGAGGGAGTGCGAGGAGTTCATAACGACCTTGAGCGAATCCCTGCTGCTCGCAGGGAGTGCCGCTGGATCCATCACCTGAAGTTCGCCGATGATTCCGTTGAGGGGCGTCCTGATCTCATGGCTCATGTTGGCGAGGAACTGAGACTTCGCCAGACTCGCGTCATCGGCCCGGCGCCTCGCAATCTCCAGCTCCTCGTTTTTCGTCACGAGTGCCGCCGCCAGCCGCCTGTCATGCTCGGCGTCGCGCAAGCGATTGCTGAAGCGTAGCACGAACACACTCAGAGCAATGAGCGCCAATAGGAGAAGTTCAAGGCCGATGAGGTTAAAGATGACGTCGTGAATGCGCTCCCTCCGCTCTTTGACCTGCAGGAAGCGGTGCATGCGCGACATGTCGATCATCAGGTCGCGCACGGGCTTCGCATCTGCCCGCAATTGCCGAAGCAGGGCGTCACGGCCCTCGGGCGTCGTCGAGCCGGAAATCAGTCTCTCAACGGTGTCGATGGAGTTGAGGAGTGTCGACAGGTTTCTCTCGGTGAGATTGCTGCGCACGCCCTCGAGCTTGGGCACGTCCCGCAGGAGGGCGATGCGGCTGAGGTAGATATCGCCACGGAGCAACAAGTCCTCCGTGCTAGCCCCGGTCTCCGCGGCCATGAGGAGGCGCTCATACTCGTAACCCATCTGGAAAATCGTCCAGTTGTCGTCGTCGACCGGCTGCTGCAGGCGCTGAAGGTCCCGCAGGCCGGAAACACCGAGGCCGGTGGCGATGATCAACAGCACTGCAAGCACAACGATGAACGTCGCATTAAGTCGGTTCAGGCGCCCGGGATTGGCGGCTGGCAAGTCAGCGCGTGTCACGGTCCCGTCACCTCGCTGGGTCTTGCCATCATTTTACTTCGATATGGTTGACCTGCCAGATCGACTGCGCGAAGCGCTCCTCGGTCTCGAGCTTGCGCACATCCGAAAACGGGAAGACCACAAAGAACGGGCCCTTGTCACGCACCGTGAGCTCCACGCCATTGCGCCGGAAGGCCAACAGGATGTTGTACTTCTTAGTGTCGGCGATGCTGATCTCGGTGTGGAAGTCGTTGAGGGCGGAAAGCTCCACCATCTTGCCATGCGCCTTCACATAATGAAGGAGGTCCCGTAACAGAACGCCCTGATAGGTCGCGCGGCCACGCTCCCACGGGTTCTTCGTCCTCACCTCGGTGAGCGGCAGGGAGTGGATCATGGCGCGGTCGAGGCGCACTTCACGTTGGTCACTGCAGGCTCCGATGTGGCCCGTGACGGTTAGGATCACCTTTCCCGCCGGCTGCGGAAGACTGCAGGCTCCCACAACGTCTGTGAAGGCGACTTGCAGTACAGCGACGGAGGCAAAGAGGAATGCCCGCAAACCCACTTCTCCTACTGGTGACGGCGTCGGATGTGCCGGCGCGCGACAGAGCCATAAGGATAACTGAGATCAGAGACCTGGGACATAAGCACATCCACCTATCGAGCGATGCAGGGACGAACTCCGCCACCACTCGCCGGCGGCATGATAGTCAAAAATACACGTTTTGGAGGCATGCTTCTGAACTCTAGTGAGTGCGGCAACTGGGTTGGAAATGAACCGATAACTCTGCGATCGCCAGCGGTACCGACTAACCCTTCCACTCATGTCCCACCCCATCGCAGGCATAGTTCAGGGGTAGCACGGCAGCTTCCCAAGCTGCATGTCTCGGGTCGGTTCTGATGGCAAGGCCACGGGCTCCGCTCAGTCGCGAGATGGGCAATTACGGTCGCGACACGCCGACGACCAAATCGTCTATCAAGAACTTAATGTTGCAACGCAGCAATGCAAGTCAATGCTTCCCCTACGCTTCCCCGACAGCACGGCTGAGTGGTTAAGCCAAGCAAGACCTATATATCTATCTGAAATGTAGGAAGAAAATGGTGGGTGGTACAGGGATCGAACCTGTGACCCCTACCATGTCAAGGTAGTGCTCTACCGCTGAGCTAACCACCCACGATCGACGCGGTGGCGACCCTATAGCGGGCGCCGAAGGGCCGCGCAACCCCCAAAACTCAGGCCGCCATCAGCCTTTCAACCTCGTTGACGAGGTCGCGGAGGTGGAAGGGCTTCGACAGCACCTTGGCGTCTTTCGGGGCCTGCGAATCCGGATGGAGCGCCACCGCGGCGAAGCCGGTGATGAACATGATCTTGAGGGTAGGATCGAGTTCCGAGGCGCGGCGCGCCAGTTCGATTCCATCCATCTCCGGCATCACGATGTCGGTCAGGAGCAGGTCGAAGCTGGTCTGCTTGATTTCCTCGAAGGCACTCATGCCTTCACCGAAACTGGTCACCTCGTGCCCGGCCTTCTGCAGGGCCTTCACCAGGAAGTTCCGCATGTCGTCGTCGTCTTCCGCAAGAAGGATCTTGGCCATGGTCTTCATCGTCATCGTCACAAATCGTCCCGCACCCCGGGCGCCACCATAGGAACGCCGTTTTAGACTTCTAAGCTTGTGGCGGTAAACGGTGAATGAAGTCTTGCTGCCGGCCTCCCTCTGGGCAAATATTGAGCATCATCCGCCAGGGGAACGCGAAACGGCATGCCGGACCTGAAGAAACCACCCTTCGAGATCCTGTCGCCAGAGGAATGGACGGCACCCGCCGTCTTCAACTCGCCGCACAGCGGGCGGAACTTCCCGGACGCGTTCCTGCGCCAGTCCCGGCTCTCGAAGCCCTCGTTGCGGAAGTCGGAAGACTGCTTCGTGGACGAGTTGTTCCTGTCCTGCGTCACCCACGGCGCGCCAATGCTGCGGGCCTTGGTGCCGCGCAGCTACATCGACCTGAACCGCGAGCCCTACGAACTCGACCCCCGAATGTTCGTCGGCGAGCTTCCGGGCTATGCCAACACGGGTTCGCCTCGCGTGGCCGGCGGACTGGGCACCATTCCGCGGATCGTCTCGGAGGGCGAGGAAATCTACCGCGGCCGCATCGACTTTGCGGAGGCGCGCAGTCGTATCGAGCACATCTACCTGCCTTATCACCGCACGCTGTCAGCCCTCACCAACGCCGTGCTTTCCAAGGCGGGTGAAGTGCTGCTGGTCGATTGCCACTCCATGCCGGCCAGCGCCAGCGCCCACGTGGCCCCGCAGGTGACCGGCGGCGTTGACGTGGTGCTCGGTGACCGCTTCGGCGCCTCCTGCGCGGAGGACATTTCAGGCTTTGTCGAGGATGCGTTACGCGGCCACGGCCTCAGGGTGCTGCGGAACAAGCCCTATGCCGGTGGTTTCATCACCCAGAACCATGGCGCGCCCCATCGCGGCCAGCATGCCTTGCAGATCGAGATCAATCGCAGTCTCTACATGAATGAGGCAACGCTCGAGAAAAGCGCCGGATTCCAGCAGATCAGGGCCATCCTCGCCGAGCTTTCGGCGAACCTGCTGCCTTATCTTGAACAGCGCTTCGCGCCACGCCAGCTCGCCGCCGAATAGGACGGCAAAGACCAGCTCCGCCACGAGAGCGATCCGGGTCAACACGTCAACGAGGGCTTTGGCCATGGACCAATGCCTTACGCACACCCACGCATTCGCATCCATTAACATGTCTACAGCTCGAGCCGGGGTGCCGATACCGGCGGGCGGAATTGGTTTGAGCGCATGCGAGCCTGGGGAGGCTATCGGTCTTAGTCACCCAGTGCGACAGAGGCGATGCGATAGGCGCGCGCAAACATCTTCCGGGCTCGCGGCGACAAGGTGAGGCGCTTCGTCCGCCCGTCAGGTTGGTCGCTGGAGCGTTCGATCCAGCCTTGGCTCTCGAGTTGATTGAGAGCGCTGTAAACGGTGGGAGCAGTCCCAACATTCGCGTTTTTCACCAGCTGGCCGACGCTGAGCGCCGCGCCGTGCGCATCTTCCTCGCCGATGATGCGCAATAGCTCCCGTGCCCGAAGATCAAGCTCTCCGGCGCCAGCCTCGCTCTCCGCAGATCGAAGCGCGCGCAACACATGGAAAACGAACCGTGATTTCATCGTGATTCCCTTGGGAGAGCACAACTGTCAGGCCACCCTGCCCGACCACGCAATATGCCAACGGGCATACTCCTGCAATGGTATGGTCAGGGCCCTGACTGGCGCGCCCCGGTCACAGCAAAAAAGGGCCGATGCACCAAGGGGACCGGCCCAAGTCAAGAGGAGATACCTGAGGCAGATCGTTGAAAAACAAGGTAATTTTCTGCTCAGATGAACCCAAAAATGCACAAGTTCGCTCTGCGAAATGCGAAAATACGTGCAGAATTCGTGCAGTTCCTCGGTGCTGAACAAGTAATGGTCACCAACATGCCAGCGCTCGGTTCGGGGTTGGTGTCGCACAAATCTACACAACCCACACGTCTGACAACGAACAATATGCGGTTACGTCAATCTTGGCAATGGCCATATGGATCAGGCAAGAGTGGCCGGGCACTGTGTGCCCGGCCGGCAATTCAATGCACTAAACGTGGACCGCCGCCACCGGGCGATCATCGAACGCCCGCACCCACATGGCACAGAGGCCCGACCGCACCACGTCATCGGTAGAGAACTCGACCACCGGAACGGGCAGGTTACGCTCCTTCACCAACCGGATGGCAAGGTGGAGGCCCGAGCCATGGGCAAGGTCGCACTGCGCGATGTCGCCGTTGATGACGGTGACGCAGCCTTCACCCGTGCGGGTAAGGAACATCTTGATCTCGGTCTCGGTGGTGTTCTGCGCCTCGTCCAGAAGCACGAAGGCATCGCGCCACGACCGTCCACGCATGACTTCGAAGGGGACGACCTCGATGTCGCCGTTCTTCACGGCAAGGTCGAACACCGCCTTGCCCAACCGATCCCGCATGGCATCGGTCACCGGAACGGTCCAGGGAGCAAATTTGGACTCGATGGTGCCTGGAAAGAACCCAAGCGACCGGCCGCAGGGCACGTTGGGACGGGTCAGGATGATCTTGGTGATGAGGCCGCCTCGGTAAAGGTCAGCGGCATGGGACGCCGCAATCCAGGTCTTGCCGGTTCCGGCAGGCCCCAGCACGAAGACCTGTGGATGGGTCCTCAGGTAGGCGATGTACTCCGCCTGCCGGGCATTCATCGCAACGATGGGCGGTGCCTGCCGCTCCACCTCGAATTTCCGCTTGAAGGGAATGACAGTGCCGTCCTCCCGGTCTTCAATCTCACGCGCACGACGCTTGTCCCTGGTCTTCACTTTGGTCTTAGCCTTGCCCATCTGGTTCTCCTTGAGGCACAATAACCAACGCAAAACGCACTCCGCCGCGCAACCCGCCGGCAGTCACCGGCCCGCGCGCGCTGAATCATCCAGAAAATGAGGGGAGTCGAAATGAAACCGCCTGTGGCGGTCAGCACAACATTTCGCATGGTTCCACAAACACTGATTCTCATGACGGTTTGGCGACTGCGAAGCCTCTAGGCGCAACGGTCGCCGCAAAGATGAGTAAATGCCTTTGGATTTATGCAGTTTGAGGCGGCTGGCTTGAGCACACAGGCGGGAAACAGCAACTGAACGGCAAAAGTTGATTGTGACAATTCCGCCCCTTAAGCCTTGATCGGGTTGGTGAAGAGGACCTGATGAAAGTCGAAATTGAGCGCAAGTTCCTGCTTGCGTCGGAGGGGTGGCGTCGTGAGGTTCAACGCAGTGAATACATTCGTGACGGTCTGATCGCGATCAGCGATGAGCGCAAGACCCGGGTCAGAATCATCGGCGAGCGCGCCACTCTTGCGGTGAAGACCAAGCGCATCACCGGCGGCCGCTATGAATTTGAGTATGACATTCCCTTGGAAGATGCCGAACTCCTGCTTGCAAGCTGCGGGAGCAATGCCACGGCCAAGCACAGGCACTACGTATTGCACGAAGGCCTGACATGGGAGATCGACGAGTATGACGGGATCCTGAAGGGCGTTGTACTGGCGGAAGTGGAGCTGGATGCCATCGACCAGTTGATCGACATGCCGAGCTGGATTGGCCGGGAAGTCACCGCGCAGGCTCCCTACCGCAAGATCAATATGCTGCGGGAGCGCCAGAAGGACTTGAACAACCCGACCTCGGAGGCATGAAGCCAAGTGGCGAAAAAGCGCAATTCACATCACGTGCCGACGGCCATCTGTTGCGAGGCGATCTCTGCGCCATACTGCTCGATCAGCCCGGCAAGTGGCCTAGAGCAGACAATTGCCAACGCCGTCTCCATGTTGCAGAGCCGCACCGTCCGCTGCCGCTTCTCATCAAAATCCCGCAACTGCTTCTCGACATGCAGAGGATACACATCAACAAGGCAGGTTTCGCCAGCAACGCGCAGCCGCTGGAACTCGAAGCTGCCGATGAGGCGCGGCAGAACATGGCCCACGAGACCTGCCTCCTCCCGCGCCTCCCTTGCCGCCACATCGGGAGGCGACAATCCCCAGATGGGATTGCCCTTTGGAATGATCCAACGCCCACTGCCGCGGCTGGTCACCAGGAACACATCAATGGTACCATCGGCATTGGCCTTGACCGGGAGGGCTGCAATTTGTCGGAGCATGCGGGACGTCCAGTCGGCAAACGTGATTCGCCGCCAATTATGCGGTCGATCACTGTCATACACCCGACATTTATCCGGCGTTGAGACGAGATCTGGCATGCTTTCCGTGAGGGCCAAGACATGAGCGGTGACCAAGCAGTCCAGCCCGGCCCGTCTCCGTCCGCGCAGGCGGCGGAGACCCAGACATCCGGGCGCGAAGTGGAAGTCAAGTTCCACGCAGACCCCGCGAGGATCAGGGCGGTGCTGGCCTCTCCGCAACTCGCCGGCGTCACGATCAGTCCCGAGCGGGAAATAATCTCGACCTATTTCGACACCCCATCGCGCGAGTTGATGCGCAATGGCCTCACCCTCCGGCTGCGCCGGAAAGGCCGCGCGGCGCCCGTGCTCGCTGTGAAGTGGAGCGGAGAAACGACCCAAGATGCCTTTACGCGTGGCGAGATCGAAGTGCGGGCGCCGGACGGGACGCCCGACATCGACCTCTTCCAGCCAGACCTGCGCGGTCGCCTGAAGTCGGTGATTGGGAGCGCATCCCTCACCCCCATGTTCGAGACCCGTTTCAAGCGCCGCACTGCCATTCTCGTGCACGGCCGCTCCGAAATGGAACTGGCCATCGATGACGGCGCGATCTTCGCCGGGGACGGGCGGCTCCCGCTGGCGGAACTGGAATTGGAATTGAAGACCGGCAGCACCGCCGATCTCGTCAACTGTGCGCGGGAACTCGCCAATCAATGCAGCCTCAGCCTGGCGTTCGAGCCGAAGGCGGGTCGCGGCTACCGCTTGCTTGAAGGCGTTGCAGCGCGGCCACAAAAGGCTTTGCCCGTCACCATGCCAAGGACCGCAAGCTTCGACGATCTCATTTCCTCCGTGATCTCCAGCAGCCTCATGCACTTCATGGCAAACTGGACATCGCTGCGCGACTCGGATGCACCTGAATCCGTTCACCAGCTTCGGGTGGCACTCCGCCGCATGCGAAGCGCCCTTGGCATTTTCCGCAAAGCCATCACGCTGCCTGAACTGGAGGATATTCGCGCCGAGGCGCGCCGGATCGCCTCGGCTCTGGGACCGGCGCGCGAATGCGACGCCTTCCGGCAAAACGCCCTCGCCGGACCCTTCCGCAATGAGCCCAAGCGCTTCAAGGCTGCCGCTCTCCTCCTAGAGGTCGTTGAGGAGCGCCGCCAGGAGAGTTACACGATCGCGCGACGCACCATTGACGATCCCGCGACGACGCTCTTCGTTCTCGATGTACAGGCATTCCTGCTGCGGCGCTCATGGCGCATGGCAATTCCTGCGCAGGACCTGGGCCTCCTGACCTCGGAGGCACGCACCTTCGCAGGCCCGGTGCTGGACAGGCTGCGGCGGCGCGTGCTGAAGCGCGGCAAGCACCTTCCCGACATGCCAGACGACGAGCGCCACGAACTCCGCATCGCGCTGAAGAACCTCCGATACGCTGTCGAGTTCTTCGGCAGCTTGTTCGGCAACGGCAAGGACGTCAGGGACTTCCTGCGGATCGTGGCCGATCTGCAGGAGGACCTCGGCATCCACAACGATGCCGTCACGGCCGAGAGCTTCATCGCCACGCTTGGTGTTGGGAGCAACGCCGACGTGCAATTCGCGGCAGGATACCTGCTCGGCTACTACCGCCACGCCACCATTGCCGCCGACACGCATCTGTCGAAAAAATGGAAGAACTTCCGGCGCGCCAAGACTTTCTGGGCGTGAAGAGACAAGGCATCAGCAAGGGAGACGGGATGTGAACACGCATCTTCTCGAAGAGGAATACGTCCGGCAGGACTGGCTCGACAGCCTCGACGAGGAACTTGAACAGGAAATCGACGACGGCCGCCTCGATGCGCTGGTCGAGGACGGAGAAGCCGGCATGGCCGATCTCGGCCGCCGCTTCTACTACGAGGAACTGTTCCGCCTGCAACGCGAGCTGATCAAGCTCCAGGACTGGGTGGCGACAACGAAGCAGAAGGTCGTGGTGATCTTCGAAGGGCGCGATGCCGCAGGCAAGGGCGGCGTCATCAAGCGCATCACCCAGCGTTTGAACCCGCGCGTCTGCCGCGTGGTTGCACTTCCTGCGCCAAGCGAGCGTGAGCGCGGGCAGTGGTATTTCCAGCGCTATGTTCCGCATCTTCCGGGGCCCGGCGAGATCGTGCTGTTCGACCGCTCATGGTATAATCGCGCGGGCGTCGAACGGGTGATGGGCTTCTGCACCGAGGACGAAGTGGCGGAGTTCTTCCGCAGCTGCCCAGAGTTCGAGCGCATGCTCGTGCGCTCCGGTATCAAGCTGGTCAAATACTGGTTCTCGATCACCGACAACGAGCAGCACAAGCGCTTTCTGATGCGCATCCGCGATCCGCTGAAGCAATGGAAGCTGAGCCCCATGGACTTGCAGTCCCGCGTGCGCTGGGAGGCCTATACCAAGGCCAAGGAAGCGATGCTCGAGCACACCAACATCGCGGAAGCACCGTGGTGGGTGGTCGAAGCCGTCGACAAGAAGCGGGCACGGCTGAACTGCATCGCGCATCTCCTCAGCCAGTTTCCCTACGAAGAAATCGTCAGGCCAGAGGTCGTCCTGCCGGAGCGCGTGCACAATCCCGATTACCACCGCGGTCCTATCCCCAAGGACATGTACGTCCCGGCGAAGTACTAGTCGAACGAGATGTGACGGGGCCACCGGAACTCCAGTTCCGGTGGCGGGGCATCGGGTCCGCGCAGCGACAGCGTGCGTTGCCGCAACTCTCTGATCACCGCATCACGAGATCCCAGCGATGCAAGATCCTCTGCCTGCAACGGCGTGCCGATGCTCACCGAAATCCCGGTTCCCTCGCGCCGCCGCGACTCTCGGAACAGCAGTGCCACCCGAAGGGCATAATGGATGTGGCTGGCAATCTGGAACAACCGCGAGTTCTGCCCCTGGAAGCAGACCGGAATCACCGTCACGCCGGGGATCAACGCGAGCTTCGCCACGAAGGGGTGCCATGCGGCATCGACCGCCGGCCCGCGCCACGGGGATGGCGACGTCGATACGCTGCCTGCCGGAAACACAGCGACAGCATGCCCGCCGCGAAGCCACTCGACGCAGCGCCGCCGCGTCATCGCCGATGTCTGCGCCGCCTCAGGCGTGCCGCCGAAATCGACAGGAAGCAGAAACTCGCGCGCCTCGGGGATCTGGCACAGCAGGCTGTGGGTCATGATCTTCGTGTCAGGCCGCACCTGGGTCGCCAGGCGACCCATCATGAGACCGTCGATAACGCCGAAGGGATGGTTGGCCACAAACAAAACCGGTCCCTCAGATGGCACCCGCGCCCATGCTGCATCGTCAATGTCGATTGCGATATCAAGTAGCCGCATGGCAGCTGCGAAGATATTCTCACCCTCCGGTGGGTTCACGGCCCATTCGCGATAGAGACGCTCAAGGCGCGGCTGTCCGCTGAAGCGCTCGATGGCGCGGATGAGGCTACGGTTCAACCAGCGCTGATCCGGTCGCGAATAGGAGAACCTTACCGTCTCACGCTGTGGGCGGCCGCCAAGATCAAGATAGTCGTGGGTCTCGGTCATATGTGTCCCGCCTAGAGTTTTGAGTCTTCTGTTGCGAAAGGATGACAAGAGTATGAACCCGCGACGGAACAGCGGATCTCCAAGGAGCCAGTAACGCCGTTCGCGACTTGCAGCTCACCAGTAGCGATGTTCGTGGCAAGCTTCGTGGGTACGCTCAACGCGCTGATATGCCGTCCCCGGCCCCGGTATGCGGGTGACGGTTGGCCTCAACGGCAGCGACCTGGTGCTCCTGTCAGCCTGACAGCGCCACGCCACCCTACCCCGCAATCCAAGGCCTGTTGCCTGACTGTCATAAATCGTGTCGATACTTCCGGACATATGAAACTCGAGAGTTCCATCGAAGCACTTTCAGCACTTGGCCAGGCCACGCGGCTTGAGGCGTTCCGACTGCTTGTGAAGCACGAACCGGTCGGCCTTCCAGCCGGGGAGATCGCACGGCGGCTGAACGTCCCTCACAACACGATGTCCACTCATCTTGCCATCCTTGCACGGGCCGGGCTCGTGTCCGCCGAGCGGCAAAGCCGGATCGTCGTCTACCGTGCCGGATTGGAAACCCTTCGGAACCTCACGATCTTCCTGATCAAGGACTGTTGCGACGGAAACCCGGCCCTCTGTGCACCCGTAATGGAGTCGTTGAGCAGCACGCCAACGCCAAGGGCCAAATGTCTTGAATGAAGCGATTGGGCACATGACGGAGAACACCATGCGCGTTGGCATCAATGGAATGGGCCGCATCGGCCGATTGGCCCTCAGGGCCGCACTCGGTGCGGCAGAGCGCGGCGACGACGATCCGCGACGCGGCAACCGGCTTGACGTCGTCCACCTCAACGAGGTCAAGGGAGGCGCTGCAGCCACGGCGCACCTTCTGGAGTTCGACTCGGTGCAGCGCCGTTGGCGCGCCGACATGGCAGCAGAAGGTGACAGCACAATTCGCATCGCCGACCGAAAGCTCGGCTTTTCCGCCCATCCGGTCGCAGCCGATATTCCGTGGGGCGACCTCGGCGTTGACGTGGTTCTCGAATGCAGCGGCAAATTTCTCAACCACGCAACGCTCGACGGCCACCTGAAGCGCGGGGCCAGGCGGGTGATCGTGGCGGCGCCGGTGAAGGAGCCCGATGTTCTGAACGTCGTGGTCGGTGTCAACCACCACCTCTATGATCCGGCGATACACCCGATCGTGACCGCTGCCTCCTGCACCACCAACTGCCTTGCCCCCGTCGTGAAGGTCATTCACGAGGCGCTCGGCATCCGCCACGGCCAGATCACCACGATCCACGACCCCACCAACACCAATGTGGTGACGGACGCTCCTCACAAGGATCTTCGCCGGGCGCGCTCCGCCATGCTGTCGCTTCAGCCGACGACTACGGGCAGTGCCACCGCAATCACCCTCATTTATCCCGAACTCAAGGGCAAGCTCGACGGCCATGCCGTGCGCGCGCCCGTGCTCAATGCCTCGCTCACCGACTGTGTGTTCGAACTCTCGCGTTCCACGACGCGGGAAGAGGTCAACGGGCTGTTCATCGACGCGGCCAAGGGCTCCCTTGCCGGCATCCTCGGCTATGAGCCGCGCCCGCTGGTATCCATCGATTACGCAGGCGATACGCGATCTTCCATCGTCGATGGGCTGTCGACGCTGGTGACCGATGGCACGCTGCTCAAGGTCTATGCCTGGTATGACAATGAGATGGGCTATGCCTGCCGCATGGTGGATCTGGCCTGCCACCTGCGCACGGCAGGCGTATGATGAACCCCGGCGCGCGCAACTACGCCATCGTCACGGCTGCCTACTGGGGGTTCACCCTCACCGACGGCGCACTGCGCATGTTGGTGCTGCTGCACTTCTTCGACCTGGGCTACTCTCCCTTCGTGCTGTCCTTCCTGTTCCTGCTCTACGAGGCAGCCGGGATTGCGGCGAATTTCATCGGCGGCTGGCTCGCCACCCGTTTCGGCATCACGCGGATGCTGACAGTGGGTCTCTCCACCCAGATCGTCGGCTTCCTCCTGCTCTCCGCCCTATCGCCTGAATGGACCGCCGTCGCCTCGGTTGCTTGGGTCGTCATGGCCCAGGGGATCTGCGGCGTCGCCAAGGACCTCACCAAGACGGCTTCAAAGTCGGCCATCAAGGTGGCGGAAAAGGAAGCCCGCGCCGAGGATGCAGAAAGCCGCCTGTTCCGCTGGGTGGCCTGGTTCACCGGATCGAAGAACGCCATGAAGGGGCTGGGCTTCTTCCTCGGCGGCGTTCTCCTCCAGTTGCTGGGCTTCCGCCTTTCATTGTGGCTGATGGCGGCGATGCTGGCGCTGGTGCTTCTCGGCGTGATCTGGTCGCTGCCGCCGATGATGGGAAAAAGCAAGGCAAGCTCATCCGCGCGGGAGCTGTTCGGGAAGTCGCGGGGCGTCAACCTTCTCGCCGCTGCCCGCATCTTTCTGTTCGGGGCGCGCGACGTGTGGTTCGTGGTCGGCGTGCCGGTATTCCTCTATGCCAATGGTTGGACCTTCACCATGGTTGGCGGCTTCATGGCGCTGTGGACGATCTTCTACGGCCTCACCCAGGCGGCCGCTCCCGCGGTCGTCAGGCGAAGCGCAGACGGTCTGACGGCGGAAGTTCCGGCAGCACAGCTATGGTCAGCACTGCTGGCGCTCGTGCCGGTGCTCATCATCGCGGCGCTCATGGCAAACACACCTTTCCGCCCGGACATCATCCTGGTGGTGGGACTTGCGGTGTTCGGAGCGGCTTTTGCCATCAACTCCTCCGTCCACTCCTACCTCATCCTCGCCTATGCAGGTTCAGAGAAGGCTGCTGAAGATGTCGGCTTCTACTATGCAGCCAACGCCGCAGGGCGGTTCACGGGCACGCTTCTCTCAGGCCTGCTCTACCAATGGGGAGGGCTCACGGCCTGTCTTGCGGGTTCCGCCATCATGCTTGCCCTCTGCTTTGTCACCACAATGATTTTGCCCCTGTCGCGGAAGGCCTAGCCTGCCCAGACGCGCACTCCGCCGGACGCCAGTCAACGGCCAGTGGCCCCGACTAATGCGGCAAAGCTGCCGTTGTGTCCTTCTTTGGCCGCGGGCCAGACGGGCCCTTGCCATCCACCAGATAGCAGATGTTCTCGGCAATGTTCGTCGCGTGGTCGCCAATCCGCTCCATGTTCTTGGCAGCGAAGAGCAGATGCGTGCAGGTGCCGATGGTGCGCGGATTTTCCAGCATGTAGGTCAGGAGTTGCCGGAAGACGGCATTATAGAGATCGTCCAGCTCCTCGTCACGCTGCCAGACGGAGAGCGCAGCCGCCGTATCGCTATCGCTGAACGCAACGAGAACCTTGCGCAACTCTTCCGCCGCAAGGTCGCTGATGGTCAGCACCGCAGTTGCAAGAGGCGTGCTGTGATCAGCCATGGCGGCAGATCGCTTCGCGGTATTCTTCGCCAAGTCGCCGATGCGCTCGAGATCGGCCGCGATCTTAATCGACGCCATGATCGCGCGAAGATCACCCGCCACCGGCTGGCGCTTCGCAATCATGCGGATGGCTTTCTCCTCGATTTCCCTGAACAGACCATCAACTGTTATGTCCTTCCGGACGGCATGTTCCGCGAGCCCGGGGTCGAACTGCTGCAAGGCGTCCCCGGCGGCGTCGACCTGCTCAAGCACCACATCCCCCATGGTTCCGATCAGCGAGCGGAGTTCTGCGAGGTCCTCGTCGAAGGCTCTTACGATATGTTCCGACATGACAATCCATGAAAGTCGCAATGTGAACCTGACGTCCGGACGAAGGGCAACAGTGAGATCGTCCTAGCATTTTGGTCGCACTGCAGCAATGGCGCCGCCTGTCACTTGCTTCGGCAATACCGTGGCCGAACTTGCACTTATCCGCCGTCATCTACCTGCAATCTCCTTGTCACGCAGCTGTTGTTGCCTTGCGGTTAACCCAACCTCCTCAAGGAAGGCGCACATGCTCCGCATCGAAAATCTTGGCAAGCGTTTCGGCGGCAAGCCCGCCCTCTCGGGAGTCTCCGCCGAGATCATCGACGGCTCCTTTGTCGGCGTCATCGGCCGTTCGGGCGCCGGAAAATCGACATTGCTCCGCTGCATCAACCGCCTGGTCGATCCGTCCGAGGGCCGCATTTCCTTCCAGGACCGGGAGGTCACCACCCTGCGCGGCCGGGCACTCCGCGACTGGAGGTCCTCCTGTGGCATGATCTTCCAGCAGTTCAACCTCGCCGGGCGGCTTGACGTTCTCACCAATGTGCTGATGGGCCGGATCAATCACATCTCTCTGGTTCCAGCCCTGCTCAAGGCCTGGCCGGATGAGGAAAAGCTCCGCGCCCTCCGGGCTCTTGACCGGCTGGACCTCGCCGAGCTTGCCGGCCAGCGCGCCGAGAGCCTGTCGGGCGGCCAGCAGCAGCGCGTCGCCATCGCGCGCACCCTGGTTCAGGACCCGCGCATCATCCTCGCCGATGAGCCTGTCGCTTCGCTTGACCCGCGCAACACCAAGATCGTCATGGACTCGCTCCGCGACCTACACCGCGAGGCCGGCATCACCGTCATGTGCAACCTCCACTCCCTCGACCTGGCGCGCGAATACTGTACGCGGCTCATCGGCATGAAGGCCGGCCGCGTGGTTTTCGACGACACGCCAGAGGCGCTCACCGAAGATGTCGTCATCGATCTCTACGGCCTTGAAGCGAACGACGTGCTGGACCTCCCGGAGGCGGCAGCACGGCAGTCCAGCGGGTCCGCGGCGTTAGACAGCGCGGCCTGAAATCGCCTCCCCCTTCAGTCGACCACCCAAACAGGAGCACTCCACATGATGAACCGCCGCAACCTTCTGCAGGCCGCCGCTGGCCTTGCCACACTGCCCATGCTAGCCACCGTGGCGCGCGCAGACTGGAAGACCGAGTATCCCGAGCTGACCTTCGCTGTCGTTCCGGATGAGAATGCCACGGGTACCGAAAAACGCTACGAACCCTTCATCCAGTACCTCACCAAGCAGCTCGGCGTGCCGGTGAAGCTGCGCATCGCCAATGACTATGCTGCCGTGATCGAAGGCCAGGTCGCAGGCAACATCCAGCTCGCCCTCTACGGTCCCTCGGCTTTCGCTCGCGCCCTGATGAACGGCGCCAAGATCGACGCCTTTGCCATGCAGGTAAACAAGGATGGCACCAAGGGTTATTACTCGGTGCTCTACGTGAAGGCCGACTCGCCCTACCAGAAGATCGAGGACCTCAAGGGCAAGAACCTCGGGCTTGTTGATCCGAACTCCACGTCGGGCAACAACGTTCCGCGCTTCGAGATGAACGCCATGGGCATCAAGCCCGAGAAGTTCTTCTCCAACGTGGTCTACGCAGGAAGCCACGAGAACGCCGTGATTGCCCTTCAGCAGGGCCAGGTGGATGGCGCCTTCAACTGGTGGAACGACGAGAACGAGTCCATGCTGCGCCGCATGGAGCGCAAGTCGATGGCCAAGTACGACGACTTCCGCATCATCTTCAAATCCAACCAGATCGTGAACTCGCCCTTCGCCATGCTGAACACCCTGCCGGCCGAGCTTCAGGCCGCAATCAAGGATGCCTTCTTTAGCATTCAGAAGAACGATCCGGAGGCCTTCCAGGTGATGACGGACGGCGAGCAGCAGCTGTGGGCGCCCATCACCAATGCCGACTATCAGGTCATCATTGACCTGAACACCTTTGTCGACTCGCTGCGCAAGTCGTGACGGAACAAGACCCGCGCCATGATGGCGCGGGTCACTCCCCCGAACGATTCATATGAGCACCTCCACCGCAATGCCGCCGCGGCCCTCCGTTGAGGAGTTGGCAACTGCCTATGC
>JBEARP010000204.1:0-3569 GCA_041163105.1 Pseudomonadota bacterium | reverse complement strand
ATGATATTCTCCTGGTTGCCGTTGTCCGGAGCCTCATGGCGCCGTGTCACTGGATGACGGATGCACACTTGCGCGTCAGCCCTGTCGCAACACTGACGCTATCTTGACGGCAAGCTGACGGAAGTGCCCTGCCGCCTCGCGGAGGAGAGATGACGTTCGGACCGAATGCGGGTGCGTGCGCCTCAGCGCTGCGCCGGGTCGAAGGCCTTGAAGTGCTTCGGCAGCGTCGACCCCTGGCGCTGGCAATTGGAGCCCATGCCCTGGCCATGGACGCGCTCGGGCGCTTGCGTGAGCGGCTCATGGAGCAGCTGCCCGAAACTGGCCGTCCGCGAGAATGAACGCCACCTCGTGCCTCTCTATTTGTCGCAATAGCCCAGCTGGGCGTAGGTCTGCCCGCTGCCCGGCTTGACCGCGGTGCATAAGGTCTGCAGCAGCGCACCGATGTTGCCCGCGCCATAGCCGCCATAATCGGCGGCGGGAAACTCCCTGTTCTGGCCGAACTGCGAAGAGTAGTTGTCCTTGATCACGTTGGGGTCGCTCGAACCCCATGAGGTGACGCCCACCACCACGTTCAGAAATGACGCCGTGCCCGGCGTCGCACCGTCGTTGAGGTTGGCGTTGCTAAAGCCGAAGTTCACCACCCATGGGCCACCGCTCGATCCGCCGGTGAAATTGGTGCCCTGCCACATCTGCCTGGCACTGCGCACGTTGGTGAGGAAGGTGGGGCCGTCCGCCCGCTGCATGATGGTGCCGAAATCCATGTTGAAGGGATAGCCAAGCGTGGCGGTCGCCGCCGTCCAGGTGTTTCTCGTCTTGGTCGAGCGGGTGAAGGAATAATTGTTCCAGCCATAGGTCATCCAGCCCACCTGGTCGCCAATGAACTGGTTGGAGCCGTTCTTGCGGATGATTAACACGGCGAGGTCATTGTTGCGCGCTGAGCCGACGCCCGAGTCCTTGCCGTTCAGCCAGGTTTGCGCCACGGTGACGAATTCTGCGTTCCAGGCACCGTAGGGTTCCTCCTGCTGCGTGCTCGCACCCTCCGGGCCATAGAAGCCGGGGCGGAAGGTCCAGCCGCCAAAGAATCCGTCATTCGAGCCGAAGTCGGCAACGCAGTGCGCGGCCGTCAGCAGCACGCTGCGCATGATGAGGCTGGCGCTGCACCAGGAACTGCCGTCCGGCGTGGCGAAATCAAGCCGCCCGATGGTGCGGTAGGGGTAGGTGGTGCTCAGGCGGTTGGCCTGCGAGGCACTGGCGGCGGCCGGCCCGTCCTGCACCCGCACGGAGGTATAGGGAATGCCGAAACTGCCAAAGGCCCGGGCCGAGGCCGCTGCCGCCCGGCTGCGCGAGGCGCCGCTCAGGCGGGCATCCGGCGCAGTGTCGACCCGGATATCTCTGTCGGCGGGTGCGGCGAGGCGATTGCGCATCGGCTTGCTCGCGCCGCCCTGCGGCGCGACGGCGGGCGCCTGCCGCAACACCACGCCCGCGTTCGCATGGGCTTCCGGAACGGGCAACAGGCTCGTCAGGCCAAGGATCACGGCTAGGGTGGCGGGGGCGTGTCGGCGCATCTTCTCAACTCCCTGAAGGCAAACCGCTGGTGGCATGGGTTTGTATCTGCTTCAGGTGAAAAATACACGCTTAGATGGATGATTGATAGCCAATCCACGACAGGGAAGGTCGCAACAATCGGTTACAAGATGATGCCCTGCGTGCCTGCAAACGAAACCGGCGGGGAATGACCCCGCCGTTCTGGTACTCCGCCTGCGGACGACTGCCGCGGCTCAGAATTTACTGGCTGCAGTTGGTCACCGTGGCGCAACAGCATCGAGCCCAAGATTGGACGTAAGCTTTCTGCGGTCGATCATGGTCGTCTTGTTGCCTTCGATTTGGGGCTCTCCTGAAAAGCATGTGACTGCGTTACGGATGAACCCTGGCCAGCATTCCTGCCGCCGTATCGTCAGCGCTGCGCCGGTTCGAAGGCCTTGAAGTGCTTCGACAGCTTCAGCCCCTGGCGCTGGTAATTGGAGCCGATGCCCTGGCCATAGACGCGCTCGGGCGCTTGCGTGAGCGGCTCATAGACCAGCCGCCCGATGATCTGCCCGTCCTCGAGAATGAACGGCACCTCGTGGCTCCGCACTTCCAGCACCGCGCGCGCACCTTCTCCGTGCCCTGACGAATGCCCGAAGCCGGGGTCGAAGAAGCCCGCGTAGTGCACGCGGAACTCGCCCACCAGCGGGTTGAACGGCACCATCTCGGCAGCGAAGGCCGGCGGCACGCGCACCGCCTCCTTGGAGGCGAGGATGTAAAACTGGTCCGGGTCCAGCACCAGCGAGCCGCGCTGCCAGATCGGTTCCCAGAAATCGTGAACGGCAAGCGCACCCTTGGCGTCAACGTCGACGAGCCCCGCATGGCGCTTGGCGCGGAAGCCCACCGGGCCATCCACGCCCAGCGTCGACAGGTCGACCGAGAGGGCAAGCCCATTGTCGATGTTCACCTCGCCTGACGAGATGAGGCCTTCCTTCTCGTGCAGCTCGCGGATCAGCGCGTCGGTGGCGAGCGTTGCCCCCAGGCGGAAGCGGATCTGCGACAGGCGTGAGCCCTCGCGCACCAGGATGGGGAAGGTACGCGGCGAGATCTCGGCATAGAGCGGGCCCTCATAGGCCTCCGGAACCTTGTCGAATTCCTGCGCATAGTCGGTGATGACGCGGGTGAAGATGTCCAGCCGCCCGGTGGAGCTCTTGGGGTTGGCGGCCGCCGCCACGCCCTTGGGCAGCTTGAGGCTCTCCTGCAGCGGCACGATGTAGACGCAGCCCGTCTCCAGCACCGCGCCTTCGGTCAGCGGCATGCGGTGAAGCGCCAGTTCCTTCACCCGTTCCGCCACCGTGGCGCGCGGGCCGGGCAGGAAGGAGGCGCGCACCCGGTAGGCCCAGGGTCCCAGCCGCAGGTCGAGGCTGGCGGGCTGGATCTGGTCGGCGTCGGCCGGTCGGGCAAGGCGGATCAGCCCCTGCTCGCAATAGCGGGCAATGATGCGGGCGGGCAGGATGCCGTGGGGCTCAGCTTGGGTTCCCATGCCCATCACATGGCTGAAATGATGCGGGCTTGGCAAGTGTCTTCGCTGTGGAAAACCCTGCCACATGGGTTAAGCTGCTGCCATGTATGAGCGTGTCACCAAGGGCGTGAAAGTCATCGTCCACCCGAAATACCTCGACGGGCAGTCGAAGCCCGAGGAGAACCATTTCGTCTGGGCCTATTCCATCACCATCGAGAACCACGGGCGGGAAACGGTAACCTTGCGCACCCGCTACTGGAAGATCACCGATGCCAGCGGCCACGTGCAGGAGGTGCGCGGTGCCGGCGTGGTGGGTGAGCAGCCCGTCCTCAAGCCGGGTGACAGCTACAGCTACACGTCTGGATGCCCCTTGAAGACCTCGTCTGGCTTCATGGTCGGCGCCTATCAGATGCAGCTCGCCTCCGGCGAACTGATCAATGTCGAGATCCCGCCCTTCTCGCTCGACAGCCCGCACGAAAAACACGCCATCAACTGAAGTGACCATGACAGGCAAAACCTATTC
>JBEARP010000203.1:0-8483 GCA_041163105.1 Pseudomonadota bacterium | reverse complement strand
TCAATGAACTGGTCGATGCGGAGATGCGGCAGGTGGAAGGGTTTTCACCTGCCTACATGATCGACCAGTCGCACAACGTGACGGACCCGATCGAGAGCCTGATGGCGTCGGCCGTGGAGATCCACCGAGCCTTCGTTCAGGCATCTCTGATAGACCGCGAGCTTCTTGAGGCGGCGCAGGGCGGCAGTGATGTGATGCTGGGGCATCGCCTCGTGAAGCAGGCCTTCATCACCGACGTCTCCCCCATCCTCGCCGAAGCAAGGCGGCGGAAGGCTGGAGCGATTGATCCACTTGGCCTCTATCGTGCATCTGGCTATCGCTCGCGAAAGACAGAGGAGCGGCCCCCAGTTGACGGGTCCCCCGCTGGTATTGTCTAATGTTTGATTAAGCATCAGGGATAGGGTTGACATGTCCGGCGGCAGTGCTCCTTAGACTGTCCGTCATCAGATAGTTTGAGACGTTTGGGCGCATGATCACCAGGTGGCGACCTGCCCCAAACCTAGAACCGTTCTCCCCCAACTGGGCATGGACCATCAGACTTGTCCTTCAGGGGTCGCCAATTTAACGCCTGGTCCTGCACTCTCTCGCGATATCCGGAGCCGGCGTATCTCACAACACTCTCCATACTTAAGTCTTGGTTTTCATCGCGCCTATATTTTCACGGAGTTCGAATCCCGTGCCGGCACCCATAATTTTCTTACAGAGCCTATATAACTTGCCATGCATCCGAGCTCGGATCCTGCATGGTTTACCATCGCCCTCACAATCAAAATTCCCCGAATGCCAAGACGCGAGGGAAACACCGCGTCAAGCGACTGTGTCGAACTGCGAGAGGTATTGCACCATGGCAGCGTGGTATCGGGTCATGCCTTTGTAGTCGATGAGGTCCTGATGAAGCGAGTGCATCACGCGGTGCAGCCGGCGACCCCAGTCGGGGTGCGTCACCAGTTCGGCGAGCGGCGCCAGATAGGTGCGGATCGGGAAGACGATGGCGTTGGAGCGCGGCAGCCGATGCAGGGGCTGCAGCTCAACGCGCAGGTGCACCGTCTCGCCAGCGTTATCGGGCGTCACCATTGTGCGGTTGGGGCCCCAGTCAGGCAGCGTCTCGGCGGAGGTCTCGAGGCGCGGGAACACCGTCGTGGTCCAGTTCAGCCGGCGAACGGGATGGTTGGTGCGGAGCCTGAGCATGAACTTCAGCGCCTTGTCGAAGACGCCGAGCTCGTGCGCCAGCGGCACGGGTCCGTGGAACTCGTGCCAGCTCATGCCCAGATCGAAGCGGATCGAGTAGTCCGCCCGCTCAGTGGTCATGCCAGCGCCAATGTAGAGTGTCTGGTCGCGCTCCTCGAGCAGCACCCAGTCACCCTGGGCTTGGCGCGAGATGTATTCGAAAGGCTCCATCGGCAGCGACGCCGGATCGCCGAAGGTGAAGCTGTCCTCGAGGCCGAGCAGCCGGTTCACCCATGTTCGGCTCATGCAAATAGTGCCGGGGCGGAGTTGTACCAGGCGATTCTGATTTCCGTCGGAGTCACGGCGACTTCCTATAGCCGACGCCGGAATTGGACCTGCCAGAGCTCTCGAAGTTGTTTGCCTACTGCAGTTTCTTGCAGTCCAGGCCCAGGTTCCGCACAATGATCTGCCGATCTGCATTGTTGGTTTTACCGTCAGTGTTGACGTCATACCAGCTCGATCCCGACGTCTTCCTTGCCATCTTCTTGTAGTTGGCCAAGTCGACGAGGTTCACAATGCCGTCATCGTTGCCGTCTCCACTGGTCAGGCAATCAGGCTCGGAAGCCAGCAGCGTCTCGAGATAAGCCGTTAGTTCGTCATATTTGCCCTGATCGAACGTGCCATAGGGCGTGGGGATCATCCGATTTGCCGTGTCCAGAAGCGGAGCATCGGGGTTTATGGGGCGTTCTTCTCTTACGATATAGAGCTCGTTTTTGGTAGTTGGACTGCAGCCGGTCAAGCTGCTCGCGTCGTAGTCGTTCCACTGATTGCGGACAAGCTTGTAACCAATCCTGTCGCGCACAGCCATGCTGGTGGTGGGAATGACGGAGCCCGGCACGCCGCCATTCTGCACGATGTATTGCTGCACCTCACAGCAGTAGGTGAAGGTCTCGACAGGAATGGAGACAGCGTTGCCGTCTTGATCCACAGTGTCGTAGGCACCTGATGCACCAGGCCCGAACCAAGTTCCGCCATTGTCCTCGCAAACACCCTTGGTAACTGGGATCTGCGAACACGAGTTCGTGATAGAGAATTGGCAGGGGCCGTTGACGGCACCGTTGGCCTGCAGGTTGGGACCAACAATGTTGAAATCATAGTCGCGCAAGCTCCGTGCCTCATTGTCGGCGAGGTACTGGATCATCGGCACTGAGTCGATGGGATAGGGGTTGTTCTTGCGGACATCGATGCCGGCAACATTGCCAATCAACTCATAAACGTCGGCTATGTTGACGAGTGCCTGAACATCCTTGCCGATATTGAGTGGGTTGACGTTGGCACCAGCAATCACCATCGGGGTCCAGACGCCTGTTTGGTAGGCCGTTCCCTTGGCGCGTGTGGGGTCGAATGGCAAACGTACCTGCGTACCCAGAGAACCATTGTCATTCACATAGATGATAATCGTGTTTGCTGATGCGGCGGTCAGCACGACTTGGCTGCCCACCTTCTTAGCGAGCCCAGTGGCAAGCAGCAGGCGTCCGAACTCATGGTCCATCGCCTCGATCATCTGGTTGGCGACCAATTCAGCTCCAACCACGGTGCTGACGTCGGCACCGTTGGCATCAAGTGCATCAGGCGGCAGCGTGTCCACTGGGGGTACCTGCATGGGGGTGTGAACAGATGCGGTCGAAATGGTTGCAAACCATGGCTTGCCGCGCTTCTGCTGCTTCTTGATCCATTCGATCGCCGCATCAGTTTGCTGAACGTTGCGGAACGTACGAGCGCGCTTGTCGGTGGGCGGGACGCGATAGGCGCGACCACGCTCGCTTATCACCAGAGGCGACACGTAATGCGCCGACAAGGTCCTGAAGCTCAGGTTCGATGGCGTCTTCGGCAGGCAGGCCGCTTGGGGAACAAAGATGCCGCCATCATCACGGCACATGCGGCCGGCCGGGTACTTCGCACCGGGAAGGGTTGACAAGTGTTCGCACGTTCTCGATGCACTGTAGCATGCACCGCTGTCATAGCCGCCATTGGCGGAACCGGGCACATAACCGTTCGGGTAGAGGCCCTTGTAGTCTTCGCCGAGGCCTGCGGAGGTATCTATCGAGGACGGATCGCCTGTCACATCGAGCCAGCCATTGAAGTGCTGCCAACCCAGCGAGTTGACCAAGTGGAAGCCGTAGGGATTATTTCCTTGAAGCCCAACATGAAACTTGCCGAACAGCGCCGTGGCATAGCCGGCGTTAGACATCAGCTTGGGTATCGTCTTCAGGTATGGAGAGATCATAGAGTTCGCCAGATCCGATGGACCGAGGGCTGCCTGAAGTTCGGTACGGAAGGGATAGCGGCCCGTGAATAAAACGCCACGTGCGGTCGAACAGGCGGGCATGGTCCATGCATTGCGGAATGTTAGGCCCGCCGTCTGGAGAGCGGCAAGATTGGGCGTGGGCGGTGCGGGAAGGTAACTATTGTAGCCGTAGAGCCGCAATTGGTCCATGCCAGCATCATCGCTTAGTAACATCAGCACGTTGACCTTCTTGGAGGCCGCTTCGGCTGGGACGGCAAGAGAGGCGAGCACCATACCTGCCACGAAGAGAAATCTTGCCGCGAGGGTCGCAAAACTGGTTGCCTTCATTACCCAACCTCTTTCTCGGCACCAAAGCCATGGAGATCCAGCTTCAAATGGTGAACCAGATCAAGCCCAATTGCACCATCAGTAGATTTACATGTCCCATAGTCTTGCCACTGAGAGTGTCTGCAACGACTAGGGATATACGTGGTGCGGGGACTTGACGTCCTACTGCCAGGTGCCCGAGGCCTAGGCGGGGACTTATCTCTCGTCAATTGAACCGAAGGCGATCAGGCCGTTTCGCAGCCTAGGCACGACCGGGCTGTGGTCAACCTGATCGCCAGTGGACTCGGCAACCTGACCCGAGAACTGTCCGGCGGTAGGGGGGCCTGAATGTCCCACGCCCGCAACCGAAGCGGAGCCGGATCTGGCCGAACGATGGAGCCTGCACCCGACTTCGGGCGGAACGGCCCAACCATGTCTGGTCCTACGACTTCGTGGAGGATCGCACCCATGACGGGCGCATTTATAGCATGCTGAATTTTGCGGATGACTTCGCACGTGAATGCCTGGCAATCAGGATCAACCGGAAGCTCAAGTCGTCTGATGTCTTCGACGTTCTATCCGATCTCTTCATCCTCCGGGGCGTACCGGAGCATATCAGGTCAGACAACGGCCCGTAGTCCGTTGCAAAGGCGGTTCAGGATTGGGTCGCCGCCGTTGGTGCCAAGACCGCCTACATCAAGCCGGGGAGCCCGTGGGAGAATGGATACGTCGAGAGGTTCAACGCCCGCCTCCGCGACGAGCTTCTCAATGGCGAGATCTTCTACACCCTAGCCGAAGCCCGCGTCATCGTGGAAAGCTGGCGGCGCTTCTACAATACGCTTCGACCACATGGATCGCTGGGCTACAGCCCCCCAGCCACGGAGGTCTTAATTCCGCAGTCCGCGCGGGCGGCTGCGCTATCCCAACCGGCTTCGCTGCCCGCGCTGGCATCTAGGCCACCCATGCACTAGCGTTCAACCCAGACCACTCATTGGGGACCGATCATCTGCTTGACCGACTCAAACCAAGAAGTTGACTTGCTGACGCCCCGCAAGTTCACTCCTCACTGAGTTGCGGCACCTATGGATCACAATGTGACCAATCACACCCAGCGGCAATGCAAGCGAGAATTGCGTCGATCAGAGTTGAGCATAAGCGCAAATCCATGTGACATCTCTAAGCGTACATGTAATCCCGCTACCGCTAGCACTCTGCGAGTGCAGATGGCCTCTGTATAGTTATCTCGACTAGTCTGAAGGTGGAGGCGTAACAGCTGAAGGCTTGTCGACCTTAACCTGCATAGCGCAGAGCAATGCCAGAATACCGAGCAGGCCACCCAATGCAAAGCAAAACCCAAAGGCAAGCTCACCATTTTCAGACCCACTTCCGAAACCCGCCTCTGGTACTCTGATTCCCGCAGACGGCCACGTTAGAAGGAGCTGAAAAATAGCAACGCCAAGGAGTGTGCCTAAGTTGAAGACAATCGAGAGTGCCCCTCCCGCTTCCCCACGAAGCAGTTTCGGGATTGGCGCCATGATCAGACGATTTGCTGGCGCAAAGAACAGGCCCGTTGCCATACCAAATGCGGCCATGAACGCTAACGCCTCGGCGGCTTCGAAACGAGACAGAGCCAACGCGAACCCCATCGTCGACATGATACCAAGTGATGTTGCGGCGAGCACGATGGATCGTGAGCCGAGCCAGTCGGACAGTCGTCCTGCAACAAGACTCACTGGCGCGTAAAACAGGGGATGAACCAGAAGTAAATAACTACTCATCAGGATACTGAGGCCACACCCAATCTCCAGATAGAAGGGCAACACGTACCGCACACCGCCGGCAACCGCCGCCATCAGGAACATCGCGGCGAAGGCGGGAACGGTGGTCATTGAACTGAACAATTGGCGCGAGAACAGGCGGCTGCCTGCTCTGTCCGCGATCCAAAGGCCCGCCATCAAGACAAGACCTCCCCCGAAAACAATCAGCACGAGCGGTGAAGTCCAGCCGAAGACAGGGCCGCCACATAAAATGAAAGTGATCCCGACCATGAGCGCTGCGAACATGGACACGGGTCCCCACCGAATATCCGCTCCCCGGGCCAGAGCTTGTTGCTGGGAGCCTGGTAGCACGCTCCAGGCTACGGCGAGGAGCGCAGTGGATATGGGAACGGATGCCAGGAATATCCACTGCCAGGTCAAGAAGTTGGAAAGAAGCCCTCCAGCAGGCACGCCGGCAACCATGCCCACGCCGGCCCCCAGCGATTGCATGCCATAGCCCCAGCCGACCCGCTCCGGGCTGACCCAAGTTGGGATCATTGCATAGCCTGCCGCTACGAAACCGCCTGCACCTATGCCTTGGATAAGCCGCCCAGCGACCAGTGCTTCGATGGACTGCGCAACACCACAGAGGATTGTACCCGAGGCGGCCAACACACATCCCGCAAGGCAGACGATCCTGAGTCCGTAACGGTCGCCAAGCTTTCCTGCCGGGACGAAGGTTATAACCGCGCCTACTAGATAGCTGAGCAACACGACGGACACGGAGCTTGCCGACACGGACAGTTCGCGAGCCACGTCCGGCAGCGATACGGCAACCAACGCTGACTCGAACTGGAAGGTGAAAGCCATCATCGCGACGCACCACACGACCCCTACTTCGCGTGTTGGAATAAGGCAGCTCAAGACCAAGGCCGCACCTCAGGCCAGTTCATAGAGGATCGGACCCGAGGGCGACTCAACCTGTTTTCCGCTTCCCGCTTCAAACCATCGACCATCAAGGAATACAAAACTTTGCTTTTCCCCTATGTGGGTTCTGACCTGACGGCTGCCACCAGAACGCCTAGATATGTGTTCAGCGAGGGTATGCAGCAGCAGTGCCTTGTCCCTGTCTGTTCCCAAGCGGAAGCGAAGTGTTTCATCTGGCATGGCAATCCGGTCATGACTGCCGAGGATGGACGGCCCCTGCCTAATGCCAATGATGACCTCCAGGGCCTCTTCGACGTTTGAAAGCTCTTCAGCCAACCTTTGGCTATTGGGTTGCTTTCGCGCAACCATAAGATAGGGATGAATATCCCTGACCAGAAGTGATCGATACGAATAGAGCACATCCTGTTCAGTTTGATCCCCGGCGCTCCCCAGCAAAGCCGAGACGCCATTCATGGACGGCGAACCGAGCAGACCCCTCAAGCAGGGTGCAATTGGATCTTCAGTGCGCGAAAGTCTCGGCTTGGACAATGCCTCCTCAACCTGCCGCAGACGCACGCCGAAGAACTGATCCAGCTTGGTGACGATCTCAGCGACGTGATCTGCCGCTAAATCGCTTTCTCCGGTGTCGAGGTTGAGGGTGCCAGCCACGGACACAATCCGGCACATATCCGCCATCAAGCGATCGAACGCCATCTGAGGATCACCTGCATTAGCCTGCAGAATGAAGCTTTCCCATTCATCAGCAAAAAAGAGCCTGTTCTTGCCGTAAAACCACCACGGTTCGCCATCGCCGTTCCAACCGAAGGCAGTTGTGTGAGACGGACTTGCAAGCGCAATGACGTTTGCGATAGATCCACGCGGCATGGTCATGCTCAGCGCGGCGAATATAGCGGTTTCGTCAACGCACGACGTCAACCCCTTGACCGACGCATGCGATGTTCCGATCAGTTTCCTATTAGCCCTTACAAGATCGATGTTCCCATAGAAGTATGCGGGGAAAAAACCGTCGCCGATGCGATCGATTGTTGGCTGAATGGCCTCCGGCGGTATGCCGCCAGATCGTACTCGCGTCTCGAAATTGTGCAGGATCTGGGCGAGAGCTTTGTCGACGATTTCCGCACCGAGTTGATACCTCTGCTGCTCAATGTCGATTTCACCATAAAGCCTCACTACTTCGGCGGGATGAAGGTGACGAAAGTTCCGGTCAATGACATTCTGGATCTCCCTCACCAGCAGGCGGGGCCGAGCTTCTTGGTCTCCAACTGCTGCAAGGACGCGCTGCTGGATTTTGCAGGACAGATCCCATGTCGCAGTCGATAGCAGATTGCCTGCAACGAGGTAGAGCAAGAGGTTCGGATTGGCATAAGCATCAAAGATGTTCGGTGCGATCAGCGACTGGGCAGTGGGTCTAAAACTCATATATTCCCCTAGTACTGAGCAATGCAGGCCTCCGTTTCACTTAGCAGTTTGGCAGTATCCGGGAAACAACTGTCCAACAGCGCGGCGATGGCAAATGCCTCACTATCTCGAACCGTGGTGCGTAATAGTTCCGCCTATAGGGGATCGAATTACTGTTTAACAGCAGCGCGGTAATCTCGAGGGCATAGGCACACTACTGGTGACGGTATTTCCACCGATCGATTGACTAATCCGATGAATATCTCGCCCTAAATACTGCATCTCCACGACGCATTTGAGCACTTTGGACGTTAAAGCCTGAATTCCCGAACCAGGGCATTGAGCGCCACTCGAAGGTTTCCGATGCCCTCCTCCGGACACCGCACCGCATCTTAGTCGGCTAAGAAGACCGGTAGACCAGCAGCGTCGGACGGCGCCCATCCTGGTATTCCTGAGCCTTGAAGACCAATAACTCTTGGCCGTGAACAAGGGACCTTGTGCTCAACAACCAGCTTCGCTTCTACTGAACATCAATGCGCACGACTGACCATGACAATCCCCCTTCGCCTTCCTGTCCCGCAAAGCTGTCGGGTGGACCC
>JBEARP010000202.1:0-21888 GCA_041163105.1 Pseudomonadota bacterium | reverse complement strand
CTTCACACCCTGTGCTCTGGCTCTCTTCTGCCCAGCCATGATGCGCTCTCTTATCAATTCACGCTCGTATTCGCCGAGAGCCGAAAATATTCCAAAAATCATGCGCCCAGATGGCGTGGTGGTATCAATAGCCTGCTGATGGACATACAGATCCACATCCATCGCCAGAATGTCATTCATGAAGCCGACGAGGTGCTGGATTGAACGACCGAGCCTATCAATCGCCCACACCATGATGAGGTCAAACTCGCGTCTAGTAGCCCGCTTGAGCAGTTGGTCAAAGGCTGGGCGCTGGTCTCTTCCCTTTGCGCCAGAGATACCTGAGTCAGAGAGTTCAGCCACAATCGTCCAGCCATTTCGCTTTGCCACCTCACGCAGTTCCTGGAACTGGTTCTCAACGGTCTGGCTTGAGGTTGAAACACGAGCGTAGATGGCGACTCGGCGAGGTTTGTGAGAGAAAGCGGTCATAACTGCTCCATTCTGTGTAATACAATTCTATTACAGAGTGGATGTCGTCATAGAACACATTGAAAACAAGAGTAAAATAGAAGCATTTTATCTTGGTAAGGGAGAGGTCGGGAGTTCAATCCTCCCTGGCAGCACCATTTATCAAGCACTTGGCAGCGTTTTGGCGCTTTTGTCCGGGGCGTCGTGAGCGCTGTGACCGTGGCAAGGGCTAACGCCGCTTGACCGCCCGGGAGTGCGGGTGGGAGTGTCGTTGCACATCTCCCACCTTGCAAAGGGCAGCCCCATGAAACCGAACCCGCTGCTGATCGCCCTTCTGTTGCTTGTGCCAACGGCGGCGCTTGCCAAGGGGAGGGTGGTTGACTGTGCCATCACCTCGCTGCCGGGCAACGCGGTGCAGTTCAAGGGCAAGTGCACCTTCCTGCCCGAGGCAGGCGGCTCCTTCACGCTGATGGATGCCAGGGGCAGGGACACCTTCTACGGCAGCATCGGCATGGTCTCCGTCACCCTGACCGGCAAGAACATGGCCGAGGTGAGCGGGCTGGTGGTGGACGCGGGCGGCGCCCACAATTCGCGCTGGGGCGCGGCGACGCGATCAAAGACGGATGGTGCCTGCTGGGACGGCACGGACTTCCGCATCTGCGCCTGGTGATGCGGCCGGACACCGGCACGGCGCCGGCTAGACCGCGCCATTCTCCTCAGCCGTTTCGTTTGACGGGGGAACGACAATCCGGGGCCGCAGGCATTCGAGAACCAGCCGTGCGGCCTCCTTCGCATCCATCGCAGGATAGTGCTTTTGCAGAATGGCCACGATGTGACGATAGTCCACTTGGCCGAGAATGTCCCCGGCAGGGTCGTGCTTCGTCCCGTTCATGCAAGCCCTCGATGCGCGGTCGTGCTCATAGACTTGCAGGGCGGGCACGTTTGTGTGCTGGAAAGCAATTTCAAAGTTGCGCCGAGAGAAAATGCCCATCGAGAAGTCATAGCGGAATCATGGACTTTGGCGCGCCCGGCGCATAACTGAGCGATCGCAGCCATTGGCGCGCGTTGCGCTGAGTGCATTCCTCTTTCATTCAAGGTGACATCATGAAAATCGCAATTCTTGCGCTGGCCTCACTGGCCGCGCTGACCTCAACGGCCTTCGCGGGCCAGGCCGACTACGGCGCTGGCGTGTATTCCCCGGAGAAGGGCGTCATCTGCGACAGCATGGGCAAGTGGTGCGCTGACGGCACCGGGCTTTCGGCCAGCTGGACATCGCAGTATTTCGGTGCGGACATGGCGAGCAAGCTCGACGGCGTTGACCAATCGTCGTTCGGCTATTCCAACAAGGTGAAGTGCTCGATTGCGACGCAGTCGTGCAGCGGCGGAAACGCGGCTGCCAAGATGCAGGCGATGCTGTTCGGGACGGCGTCCACCGCGGGCAGCGGGTCGGCCGGGTCCGGCCAGATGGATTACGGCAACGGTGTCTACGCGCCCCAGCGCGGCGTGATCTGCGACGGCACCGGACAGTGGTGTGCCGACGGCACCGGTCTCTCTGCCAGCTGGACCGAGCAGTATTTCGGCGGCGCGGCGGCAGCGAAGCTCTCTGGCGCCACGCAGGATGTGTTCGGCTTCTCCAACCGCGTCGAATGCGCGGTGGCCACGCAGTCATGCAGCGGCGGCAGCGGCAAGGCCGCGAAGAAAATGGCGAAGATGCTCTTCAGCCGCTGAACGTGACTGGCCGCAGCGGTCTTTCAGGGCCGCTGCGGCATCATGCGCGTGACAGACTCAGAGGCCGCCTTCGTCGGAGAGCGACATCACCTCGGCGACGCGGCCGTTCTTGACCAGGCACTGCCACCTGGCCTTCTGCTCGCCCACGCCGATGATGACCGTGTTGTTGGCTTCCGAGCTGCTGGCATCGAGCACCGCCACCACCCCGTTGTTGGTCTTGTTCGATACGGCGGCGAGGCAGGCCTGCTGGTCCTTCTGGGGCACGCTCGCCACATCCGCGCCGCTGCTGCCCTTGTTCACCTCGCAGACATTGGTGCCCTGCGAGCTGACATAGACCTTGGAGCCGTCCTGGCCGATGTCGATCTTGGTGGTGCCGAGGCTTGCCTGCCACGAGCTGGCGCTCAGCTTCTTCATCTTTACCTTCTCGCCGTTGATGCGCAGCTTGCCCTTGCCGTTCGACTTGACTGTGACGCCGTCCGGGCAGGTGGCGGCGAATTTCGGCGGGTCGGCCAGCGCTGGCGTGGCGATGACGGCTAGTGCGACGGCGGCGGCGAGGGCGATGGCTTTCATGGTCGGGTCTCCCTTTCGTGAATGGTCAGTAGACGCCTTCGAAGACGGTGAAATCGCTGGCGCGTTGCGCGACGGAGTGGGACTGGTCGGTGGTCACCACCGTGATGCCTGTCTTCATGCGCTTGCGGATATGTTCGCGCACCGGGGGATCGGCGGAAATGCGGCGGAGTTCATGGCCCATGTCCTCGCGATCGGTCTTGCCATAGCCGGTGCCGGACCAGGTGAGGCTGTCATCCACCTTGCTCGACCCGGTGAGGGTATAGACACCCTCGCCAATGGGCCTGTTGCCACCCGCGATGGTGGCCTTGCCCTTGGCGACCTCGTGGCCGTCCTCGAACACGGTGACCGACTTGTCCTTGCTGCTCACCATCACGCTGGTGACGGTGGGTTGGGTTGCATGGGCAGGCGCACGCAGCCATGCGAGGCGGGATAGCCCGGCAGGTTGCCGGCATGCAGCGCGATGCCGCTCCAGGTGAGGCGGTTCATGTTGGGCATGGGCGCGTTGGAATAGGTGGACGAGCGATGGTGCTTGTCCTTCTGCAGGATCTGGAACACGCCGGTGGGCGTGCGGTGGCCCGGCTTGCCGGTGGAGCAGGTTGAGGCCGCGATGCGGATGCCGTTGCGATAGACATGCACCAGCTGGTCCGGGATCGATACGATGATGATGACGGGGCCGCCCGGCGAGCGCTCCGGAAACCAGTTGAACTCGCCATTCTTCAAGTCATCGGCGAGCTTGTTCACCTGTTGCGCCGCGCCAACGCGCGGGGCCAGGCGAAGGGCCGGCGCGGCAATGAGCATGTGGCGGCGGGTCGTAAGTGTTTTCACGAGGTTCATGCCTACCCATCCCTTCAACGGCAGCGGGGGTCAAATGAACAAAATGTGCGATTTCCGAGCGGCGAAAAAGCAATTCTTGATTGTGAAGCATCTCTGGTTCCTTGCGGACTGTGGACGGCTGCTGGGAGCGAACCACACCACCGGCCGGGACGCGGGACGACCTGATGCTCAGGCCATGGCGCCGTCCGTTGGATAGCAGAGCAAGATCCAAGCGGTGGGCTGCGCCCACCTCAATGTCGCGCCGCGCGGTGGGTCGGCTCTGCCCGTGAGCCCGTGACTTTTCGAACTCGTGGTTTCCGCCGCTGTAATCCCCGCGGCCCGTTCCGCCGTAGCAGCAACATTAGCAATGGAGAACTGACATGAAGAACATCCTGGTGGCAGCCGCGGTCTTGTTTGCGGCAAGTGGTTCGGCGTTTGCAGGTGCGATGGCGACTGGCGAGCAGATCGGCGCGGCAATCTCCGGCAACACCGTTCAGGGCAGCATGATGGCGTCCGGGGCCTACACAGAATTCTACGGTGCTGACGGCGTCATCAAGGGCAAGGACTATGCAGGCAAGTGGCGCGTCAACGCCGACACCATGTGTTTCCAGTATGGTCAGGACCCCGAGGCGTGCTGGCAGGTCAAGCTCGATGGCGACCAGGTGACCTGGGTGAAGGACGGCAAGGACGACGGCACCGGCACGATCGTCAAGGGCAATCCCAACAACTTCTGACGCGTTGCTGCGGCGTGGTGAAGGCTCAGTCGCCTTCGCCGTGCTGCATCAGGCCGTTGCGGTTGGCGTTGCGCCAGGCTTCGGGCGTCTGGAAGGTGCTCTGCCATAGGCCGCGCCTGGCGGCGCGGGCCTCGTTCTGCGCGGCGGCATGATCCTGGCCGTGGCGGGTGTAAGCTATGGCCCAGCCGGCGCGCACCATGGCGTCGTTGAGATTCACCGTGCCGGCGCTGCACTCGGACACCGCGCGGCCATAGCGGTCGGTGTCGAGGATCTGGCAGGTGACGGTGGCATTTCGGATCAGGCGCCGCAGCGCATCGCGCGCCGCATGGCCACAGTCATAGGTGCTGCCATCCGCTGCATTGCAGGTCTGGAACAGTTCCGGTGCGTCGATGGCGTGCAGGCGATAGTCCTTCCCGTCCTTGCGGAGCGAGTCGCCGTCGACCGCGGTGAAGGCACCCGTCTCGTCGGGAAGCCACCCGGCCTGGCGCGCGGCATAGGTGATGACGGCAAGCAGCAGCAGCATGATGGCGCCATCGGCAAGGCTGCGCCACCGGGGCCTGGGCGCCCGGCCGGATGGTCTCCGGCGGCTCACTTGCTCCAGCGCCGCGCCGCGTCGTCGTCGCTGTCCTTGGCGGCGACCCAGTTCGCACCCTGGTCATTCTCCTCGAGTTTCCAGAAGGGCGCCTTGGTCTTGAGCCAGTCGATGAGGAAGTGGCAGGCCTCGAAGGCGGCCTCGCGGTGGGCCGAGGCGGCGATGACCAGCACGATGTCTTCGCCCGGCTCGAGGCGGCCGAAGCGGTGGATTATGAGCGTCGCATCAAGCGGCCAGCGGCGGTGCGCCTCCTGCTCGATGTCCTCCAGCGCCTTCTCGGTCATGCCGGGATAGTGCTCGAGCGTCATGGCCTTCACGTCCGCGCCCTCCGACAGGTCGCGCACCGTGCCGAGGAACATGACGGTGCCGCCGATGCCGGGACGACCCTCTTTCAGCTGGCTCAGTTCGAAACCGGGATCGAAGGCTTGGCTTTGGACGCGGATCATTTTTCTCTCATGCCCCCACTGGCGCGCCCGATCAATTGCCTTGCAGCGGTGCTGCATCCTGCAGGCGGGAGAAGCCGCCCTCGGGATTGCTGAGGATGTTGGGGATGTCCGGATAGATCTGGGGGTTGGCCCAGGGCCCCCGGGCGATCACCGCCACCGGAAGCAGCGGCTGGCCGCTGGCCGACGCCGTGACCGAAACGGCCACCGCCTGGCGCAGCACGTCGATCAGGCCTTCGACGGTGAAGGCGGTGACCGGCCCCACGATCCTGAGGTCGCGGAAGCTGGCGATGCCATCCTCGATGGTGGCCTGGCCTTCGAGGCTGGTGAAGGGCGTGGCGCCGGGGGCTTCCGACCAGCCCGCGAGGATCTTCTGCTTGGCGGCCAGCACCAGCCCGGTGAAATCGGTGCCGGAAATGTTGCCGTCACGCAGCGCGATGCTGGCGGTGCCCTTGAGCGTGCCGGCAAGTTCCTCCTGCGTGGTGCCGGTGGCGGACACATCCACCGCGAAGCTGCCGATGCCGGTGAGCTGGCTTGCGCCCGTGAGTGCGGCGATCAGCGGCTGGACCTCGGCATCAGCGGCGTCGATCTTCAGCGTGGCGCCGGGCGGCAGCACCGTGGCATCGGCCGTGGCGATAAAGCCGAGCGTGCCGCCAGTGGCGAGGCGCTCCGTGCTCACCACCTCGAGCTTGCCGCCGGCGAGTGTTGCCTTGAGGCTGGCGGGGCCACTGGCAAAGCTGCCGAAGGCCATGCTTCGCGCCTCGATGGCGGCCTCGATGTCGAGGGTCTTGAGCAGCCCGAAGGGCAGGGGCACGCGGCCCCAGTCGCCACCTTTGGCGCCGGAGGCTGGCACGAAGGGATCGAGCCACAGCGTGTCCGCGGTGAGGTTGGCCTGCAGCTTCGGCTGGTCGCTGCGCAGGTCCGCGCCCAGCTCTCCGGCCGCGCGGAAGGCGCCAATGCTGAGTGTGGCGTTGCGGATGGCGAAGGCGCGGCCGGCACTGTCGAGCGCGCCGTCGATGGTGATGGGCCCGGCGGCGCCCGCGCCATCAGGCAGCGCCAGGCCGAGCAGGTGAAGGGCAGGCCCAGGCACCGGGCCCGACAGGCTCACCGGCCCGGCAAGGCTGAGCACCTGCGCGGTGGACAGGCGGCCGCTGAAGCTGGCGGAGCCGGCCTCCGCCGCCAGCGCCAGTTCAAGCGGCGAGCCATCGGCATTGACGCGGGCCAGTGACTTGAGGTCGGCATCGATGCGCACCAGGCGGCCGTTGATGACGGCGCTGCCGGCGAAGGAGGCGCCACCATCGGCACGCAGATCCAGCGTGCCGTCCGCCTGGGCGAGCGTCATGCCCTGGTTGTTGCGGGCGTCGAAATAGCGGAAGCGCCCCTGTTCCATGCGGATGCGCAGTGTGCCCGTGGGGGTGAAGCCGGGGAAGTCCCAGTTGGCCACGCCGCGATCATTGATGAGCAGCGCGAACTCGGGGGACACGAGGCTGACCTCGGACAGCTGCGGCGTTCCGCCGAAGAGCTGGCCCAGCGTCACCGGGATGATGGCGGAGCGGGCCATGGCAAAGCTGTCGTCGCGGGCGTCCACGCCCGACAGCACGGCATCCTCGAGGCGGATCGACAGGGGCGAGAAATCGAGGTGGGTGCCGCCGCGCACGATCACGCTGCGCCCCAGTTGCTGCTGGGCCAGCCCGTTCAGCCCGTTCATTGCAAAGCGCGGTGCGGCGAGGATGAAGGCGATGATCGCCACCGCCACCAGGCCCACCGCGGCGCCACCCGCAACCAACCGTCGATCGTACATCGGAAACTCCTGAAATCGCGCCGCTTTTGAGCGGGACTTGCGGCCCTTCTGTGACATGACTAGACGCAAGCCGAACCGCCATTCCGGAGTGCCTTACATGACCGAACGCCCTTTGTGGACCCCCGCCCCCGAGAGGATGGCCGCCTCCAACCTCGCCCGCTTCATGACGCCCATGGGCTTCACCACCTTCGAGGAGGTGCTGCGCCACTCGGTCGAGGAGCCGGAGGCCTTCTGGTCACGCCTGTGGGACTTCTGCGACGTGAAGGCCGAGACGCGCGGCGAGCGCGTGCTGGTGGACGGCACGAAGATGCCGGGTGCCAGGTTCTTTCCCGACGCGCGGCTGAACTATGCCGAGAACATGCTGCGCCGGAACGACGACGCGGATGCACTGGTGTTCCGCGGCGAGAACAAGGTGAAACGGCGGATGAGCTGGTCGGAGCTCAACAAGGCGGTGGCAAAACTCAGCCGCGCCTTCGCCGCGGCGGGTGTGAAGGCGGGTGACCGCGTCTGCGCCGTGGTGCCGAACATGCCGGAGTCGATCGTCGCGTTTCTCGCGGCATCCTCGCTGGGCGCCATCTGGTCCTCCTGCTCGCCCGACTTCGGCGAGCGCGGCATCCTTGATCGCTTCGGGCAGATCGAGCCGAAGATCCTCATCACCTGCGACGGCTATTACTATGCCGGCAAGACCATCCGCATGGCCGAGAAGATCGGCAACGTGCTGAAGGAGCTCAAAAGCGTCGAGCGCGCGCTGGTGATCGACTACATTGGTGAAGCGGACGCAGTCGCCACGGCGTTGCCGAAGGGCGAAACGCTCAGCGCTTTCGTGAGCGGTCACTCCGATGCGCCGATCGCCTTCGCGCAGCTGCCCCCCGACCATCCGCTCTACATTCTCTATTCCTCGGGCACGACGGGCATTCCGAAATGCATCGTGCATGGCGCGGGCGGCATATTGCTGAAGCACCTGTCCGAACATGTGCTGAACACCGATACCAAGCCCACCGACAAGCTGTTCTACTTCTCCACCTGCGGCTGGATGATGTGGAACTGGCTGGTCTCGGGGCTCGCGGCAGGCGCAACCCTGCTGCTCTATGACGGTTCGCCCTTCCACCCGTCCGAGCGCGTGCTGTTCGATTATGCCGACGATGAGGGCATGACCATCTTCGGCACCTCCGCCAAATACATCGACGCGGTGAAGAAGAGCGGCCTCGTGCCGATGGAGACGCACAAGCTCTCGTCGCTGCGCGCCATGCTCTCCACCGGCTCGCCGCTGTCGGCCGAGAGCTTCGACTTCGTCCATTCCGGCATCAAGGCCGACATGCAGATCGCCTCGATCTCTGGCGGTACCGACATCTGCGGCTGTTTCGTGGGCGGCAATCCGCTCTCGCCTGTCTGGCGCGGCGAGATCCAGGGGGCGATGCTGGGCGTGGCGGTCGATGTCTATGACGAGCAGGCGAGGCCGGTCCGCGGGGAAAAGGGCGAGCTCGTCTGCGTGAAGCCCTTCCCCTCCATGCCGGTGATGTTCTGGAACGATCCTGATGGATCGAAATACCACAACGCCTATTTCGCGCGCTTCCCCGGCATCTGGTGCCATGGCGACTTCGCCGAGATCACGCCGCACAACGGCATGATCATCCATGGCCGCTCGGACGCCACGCTGAATCCCGGCGGCGTGAGGATCGGAACGGCCGAGATCTATGCCCAGGTGGAGCAGGTGCCCGAGGTGATCGAGGCCATCGCCATCGGCCAGGACTGGGATGGCGACGTGCGCGTGGTGCTGTTCGTCAGGCTGCGGACCGGAGCGGTGCTCGACGACGCGCTGGTGGCGACGATCAAGAAGAAGATCCGCGACGGCGCCTCGCCGCGCCATGTGCCGGCCAAGCTGGTGGCGGTTGCCGACATTCCGCGTACCAAGTCCGGCAAGATCACCGAGCTCGCGGTGAGGGACGTGGTGCACGGCCGCATGGTAAAGAACAAGGAGGCGCTCGCCAACCCGGAGGCGCTGGAGCTCTACAAGGAATTGCCCGAACTCAGGACGTGATGTGCGGTTCGTGCAGGGTGCGTGACAGCAGGATCACGGGCAGCAGACCCACGGCGACGATGGTGAGGGCGGGAAGCGCGCTCTCCTCGAGCTGGTCGAGCGAGGCCAGCATGAAGACCGTGGTGGCCAGCGTCTCGAAGTCGAAGGGCCTGAGGATCAGCGTGGCCGGAAGCTCCTTCATGCAGTCGACGAAGACGAGGAGTGCGGCCGAGGCGAGCGCGGGCTTGAGCAGCGGCAGGTGCACCTCGATGAAGGCGGCAATGGGCCCGCGCCCCAGCGTGCGCGCCGCGGCGGCCACATTGGGCGTGACCTTCTGCAGCCCGGTCTCGATCGCCCCGAAGGACACCGCGAGGAAGCGCACCACATAGGCGAAGACCAGGGCCGTTATGGTGCCTGACAGCAGCAGCCCGGATGACACGCCCACCTGCTCGCGCAGGAAGCTGTCGAGCGCGTTGTCGAAGGCGGCAAGCGGGATCAGCACGCCGATGCCGAGCACCGTGCCGGGAATGGCATAGCCGGTGGCGGCCAGCCGGATCACGCGCTTGGTCAGCCCGTTCTGCATGGCGCGGTTGGCATAGCCCAGCACGAGCCCCAGCAGCACCGCGGCAGCGGCGGCCAGCACGGCCAGCAGCAGCGAGTGATAGACCGCCTTGAGATAGGTGGCCGAGAGCGCATCCTCGAGGCGCGAGGCGGCGAAACTCATCAGCACCAGGGCCGGCAGCACGAAGCCGATGAGGATGGGCAGGCCGCAGACGATGACCGCCAGCGCGCGCTGCCAGCCGTTGAGGCGGATGCGGTCCGGCTGGCGCGGTCGCTGGGCGGGCAGCACGAAGGACTGCCGCCGCCGCGCCTGCCGCTCGATCCACAGCAGCACGAAGATGAACAGCAGCATGACGGCGGAGATCTGTGCGGCACCGCCGAGATTGCCCTGCGAAAGCCATGTCGTGTAGACGCCGAGGGTGAGCGTGCGCACCCCGAAGAAGCCAGCGGCGCCAATGTCGTTGAGGCATTCCATGAGCGCCAGCGACACGCCCACCGCAATGCCGGGGCGGGCCAGCGGCAGCGCCACGGCACGAAACGCGCCCCACGGCGTGCGGCCCAAGGCGCGCGCCACCTCGAGCTGGGTTGCCGGCTGGCGGATGAAGCTCGCCCGCGCGGTGAGGAAGACGTAGGGGTAGAGCACCATCGACAGCACGAAGATGGCGCCGCCGAGTGAGCGGATCTCGGGAAACCAGTAGTCGGCGGGCGTCTTCCAGCCCATCAGGCCGCGCAAGCCCGTTTGCACTGGCCCGGCGTAACTCAGGAAGTCGACATAGGCATAGGCCACGATGTAGCCCGGCATCGCCATGGGAAGAAGCGAGGCCCAGACGAACAGCGGCCGAAGCGGGAAGCGGCACATGGTGACGAGCCAGGCCGTGGCGGTTCCCACCACGAAGGTGATGATGCCCACGCCGGCCATCAGGCCGACGGTGCGCATCACGTAGCCCGGCAGCACGGTGGCGATCAGGTGCGGCCACACGTTCTCGGTGGGCGTCAGCGCCAGCACGATGATGGTCAGCACCGGCAGCACCAGCGCAATGCCGATGACGAAGGCGGCCGCGGCGAACAGCCTTTCGCTCAACGGGCGGGGCGGGCCCTTTGTCAGCGTTGCGGCCGTCATGGCAGGGCTATTCCGCCAGGACGCGGGTGGTGGGGAAGATGACTTCAGCCAGCGTGCCCTTGCGCGGCTCGCTGGACATGCTGAGGCGGGCGCGGTTGGCCTCCACCAGCGCCTTGGTGAGCGGCAGGCCGAGGCCGGTGCCCTGCACCTCGCGGCCCTCGGTGACGATGCGGCCGAAGGGCTCGAGCGCGCCCCTCAGCTGGTCTTCGTCCATGCCGATGCCGGTATCCTTGATCCGCAGCTTCAACTCGCCCGCGCCCGTGACCTGTGCGGAGACCACCACCTGGCCGCCTGCATCGGTGAACTTGATGGCGTTGGACACGAGGTTCATCAGCGCCTGGCGCATCGAGCGCAGGTCCGCCACCACGTTCGGCAGGTCGGCGGGCATCGACTTCCGGAGCACGACGCGCGCCGCGGTGGCTTGCTCCTGCAGCATCTTCAGCACGTAGTCGGTGACGTCCTCGGGCGACACGGCGGTGAAATTGAGCTCGAGCTTGCCGGCCTCGACCTTGGAGAGATCGAGAAGATCGTTGATGAGCGACAGGAGATGCGCGCCGCTGGCGTGAATGTCCTGCACGTAGCCACGGTATTTCTCGTTGTCGATCTCGCCGAAGCGGCCAAGCCGCATCACTTCCGAGAAGCCCATGATGGCGTTGAGCGGCGTCCTCAGTTCATGGCTGACGCTGGCCAGGAACTCCGACTTCTGGCGGCTCGTCGCCTCGGCCCTTTCCTTGGCCTCGCGCAGTTCGGACTCGGTCTTTTTCCATTGCGTGATGTCGCGCACCACGGCGCAGAAGGCGGCCTGCGAGCGCGTGGCCTGCAGCCGCCCGATGGTGAGGAACAGCGGCACCGTGCCGCCCTGGCTGACCTGTGCCGTCACCTCGCGGCCGTCATTGAAGACCGATGCGAGGCCCGGGCCCTGCAGCGCGGCCAGATAGTCGCGCACCATCTTGCGGCTTTCGGGTGCCAGAAGATCGAACAGCGGCTTTCCGGCAACCTCGGCGATGCGATAGCCGAAGATCGCCTCTGCACCGGCGCTGAAGGTGTGGATCCGTGCGTCATGGTCGAGCGTGATGATGCCGTCGGCGGCGGTGTCGAGAATGGCGCGCAGTTCCTGATCGGCATCCGCGCCGTTGCTTCGCACCGGCAGCTGGATCACCTCGGCGCTGGCGCGCGGGGCCTCTGGCGGGGCGCTGGTGTCGACAGTGGCGGGCGCGGCATCGGCAGCGGCAAGCGCCGGGGCGGGCGCGTGGACCGGTGCGAGGCGCAGTTCGGGGCGCTCAGGCTTCAGGGCTTCGGAGGGCAGGAGCAGGAACTGGCGCGCCGGGCCGCCGAGCCACGGGATCACCACCATCTGGACGCTGGCCTCGATGGCGTTGCCGGCATCGGTGGTGATCTCGGCACGGGGCAGGGCCTGGCCAAGCTGACCGAAGCGGTTGGACAGCGCCTGGTCGTTGATGACGTCCTCGCCGGTTTCGTAACCGAACAGCCGGGCTGCGGAGGGGTTGGCGAAGAGCAACTGCCCGTCCTTCGCCACCAGCACTGCTTCGGGTCGGTTTTCCAGCGGCAGGCGCACCTGGTCGGGAATGCGCTGCAGCTTGCGCCGCGGTGCGGCGGGCAGGGCTTCCGGCGCGGGAGGCGCGGATGCGGGCGCAGGGCGGGCCTTTACCTCGCGGATCTCCTGCTCCAGCACCTTGCCCAGCTTCTCGAAGGCAGCGGCATCGGCTTCGGAAAGGGCGGAGGAAGGTGGTGGCCCGGCGGTGCCGGGCTGGGGCGTGGAGGCGGGCTCGGCGCCTGAAAGCTTCAGTTCCAGCGCACGCCGCTCCGTCACGTCGTCCAGCAGCAGCATGGCGAAGGCGGCACCTTCCGCCTCGCGGTTGAGGCGGCGTGCGGTCAGGCGAATGTCGCGCACGCCGATGCGCACCGCCAGGGCGCGGTGCTGCACCACGGTGCCCGCCGCGGCGAGCCTGGCCAGCAGCGCGTCGGCCTGGGGCTGGTCGCCCATCAGTTCGGCAAGGCTGCCGCGCTGGTTGGCGCCCAGCAGCATGAGGGCCGCGGCATTGAGGTGGCGGAAGCCACCCTCGCGCCCCAGCAGGATGGCAGCGGAGGGCAGGAGGTCGAAGGCGGCGGCCATGTCGGCGTCGGCGCGGTCGTTGCCCTGCGCGGCGGAGGAGCGCGCAACCGCCAGCACGCCCGGCCGTCCATCGGCCAAGGCATGGATCATGCAGCGGCAGGTAACGGGGCCTTCGGCGGCGGCGGAGGGGAAGCTCAGTTCCACCGTTTCCACCTGGCCGCGGTGCAGGCTGCGGGACAGGCCCATCATCGTCTCGACGCCGGGTTCCTGATCGTCGAAGGGGCGGTCGATCAGGTCGAACAGCGAGGCGCCGCCGAAAAAGGCGATGCCCGCGGGGTTGGCCCAAACGATGCGCGCACGGCCGGCGTCCCACAGCCAGGCGGCCTCCGGCACGTTCCTCAGGTCTTCCAGCGTCGGTGTGGCGACGTCGGCCAACGGTTCACCCCTACAAGCGGCCCAAATTCAGCCCATCCTGTTTACGATGCCTTAACCGAAAAAATAAAGGAATTCGGCAACATCAGGTTAATTTTCGCGGCCGGGGCAGGGGCCGGGAATAGCGCACCGCAATATTCATGTTGCACTGCACCATTTTTTCGATTATACGGACCCCATCAGGCAGGCAGAAGCAAAGCCTGGCCCATAGGAGAAACCCCCATGTCGACCAAGAAGGCCAAGCCCGAAATGACCAATGAAACCGTGACCAAGGCCACCGAACAGGTTGCCAGCTTCGCCCAGAAGACCCTCGACCAGGCGCAGGGCGCCTTCGAGAAGGTCTCCGAAGTGGCCCACGGCAACGTCCAGCTGATGGACGCCGCCGCCAACGCCTACAAGAACCGCGTGACCGACATCCAGCTGAAGTCGATGGAGTTCGTGCAGCTGAACATCAATTCCGGCTTCGCCTTCGCCCGCAAGTTCTTCGCCGTTCGCGACCCGTCCGAGGTCATGAACCTGCAGCAGAGCTTCCTCAAGGAGCAGGCCGAGACGCTGCAGCGCCAGGCCGCCGAGCTTTCGGAGCTTTCCGTGGCGCTCGCCAAGGAATCGATGAAGCCGGTGCAGGACCAGATGACCAAGTCCTTCGCCAACCTTTCCAAGGTTGCCTGAACCAAAAAGCTGATGCCCGGCCGGCCTTCCCGGCCGGTGCATCGAACACGCAAGGCCCGCTCGGTTTCGATGCGGGCCTTTTTGTTGGCTTGAAATCGCCGGCGACTGGGGCTAGGAACGCCTCCGTGCAAGGGCCACCGGCCCTTGGCCCAGTGATGCCGCCTTAGCTCAGTTGGTTAGAGCACTAGATTGTGGATCTAGGGGTCGCCCGTTCGAACCGGGCAGGCGGTACCACTCTCTCAACGCCTCAGCATTGCCTCGGCCTGACGCAGCTCGTCGGTGATTGCGTCCAGCGACGACATGATGGCGCGCATGTCGCGCTCGTCGCCCATGCCAGACATGGCAAGGCGCACCACATGGGTTTGAGCCTTCACCCGCGCGAGCGCATCGTGGAGCTCGTCGAGCGCGGTGTCGTCTTCGGCAATCGCCGTCTGCATGCTCACGTCGGTCTCCTTCGCAGTGCTGATCTACAGACTTTTTAATATAAAATTGAACGATAGGTATTCGCAAGTGAAGAAATCACAAGTCCTGTAGAATTACGCATGAGGTATGGGCAACACACTGCTGCACCCGGCAGTGCATCCTTGTGCCACGCACGAACCAACGCATCGGCAGAACGTGCCGATGAGATCCTTCAAGCGAGGCCGCCGGCCCGCTCGATGAAGGCCACAACCTCGGCGAGGCCCTTCTGCCGCAGCAAGTCGGTGAACACATAGGGCCGTTCGCCGCGCACCTGCCGCGTATCCGTTTCCATGACGTCGAGGCTTGCCATGACATGCGGGGCGAGATCGGCCTTGTTGATGACGAGCAGGTCGGACCGCGTGATGGCGGGCCCGCCTTTCCGCGGAATCTTCTCGCCCTGGCAGACCGAGATCACATAGAGCGAGATGTCGGCCAGGTCCGGCGAGAAGGTGGCCGCGAGATTGTCGCCGCCCGACTCGATGAAGATCACGTCGAGATCGGGATGGCGCTTCGTCATCTCGTCCACCGCGGCGAGGTTGATCGATGCATCCTCGCGGATCGCGGTGTGCGGGCAGCCGCCTGTCTCCACCCCCATGATGCGATCTTCCGGCAGCGCCTGCAGCCGGTTGAGGATGAGGGCGTCTTCCTTGGTGTAGATGTCGTTGGTGATGGCGGCGACGGAGTATTTCGCGCGCATCGCCTTGCACAGCTTCTCGGTGAGCGTTGTCTTGCCGGAGCCGACGGGACCACCGATGCCGACGCGCAGCGGACCGTGGGGGGATTTCGTCATGTGCGGAACACCCGGCTGTGTTGTGTCTCGTGTTTCATCGCGGCAATTTCCGATCCAATCGTGATGGTGCCAAGGTCATCGAGCGTGGCGATGCCTGCGCGCTCCGCCGTGCGGGCGATGACGGGGGCAAGGTCGCGCAGCACCTCGAGGCCCGCCGTCTGGCCGATGGGCACGAGGCGCACCGCGACAGAGGTGAGGGTTGCGGCGAAGCCCTGCAACCATGCGAGCAGGGCCTGGCCCTTGTCGATGCCCATCGCGGCGCAGGCGGTGCCGGCGGCGATGGGATAGGTGATCTCTTCTTCATCGAGCGTGGGCTTCGCGAAGACGCCCGCCGCGATGCGGAAGGCGCGGCCGATCTGCGATGTCTCGAGATGGCGCTCGCGCGAGGTGGCGAGTGCGAGGGAGAGCGCGTTCAGCTCGCCCGCGTCATCCTCCCAGCAGCGGGCGAAAAGCACGGCATCATTCCAACCGGAGCCGCGCGTCAGCAAATCCGCGATCCAGTTCTTCAATTCCGCGCCCGTGGTGACGGCGCGCTGATCGATGGCCCACTCCAGACCATGCGAATAGGCGAAGGCGCCGGTGGGAAAGGCGGGTGACATCCAGGTGAGCAGCAGCAGAAGCTGCGCTGCCTCAGTGCGCGTGTGCATGATAGGCGCCGTGGGCAGGGGTGAAGGGCTCCGTCACATCGATCACCGTGGCGCCCAGCTGTTCCAGCATGCTGCGGATGATGCGGTCGCGGCGCAGCAGGATGCGGGTGCCGTCGATCTGTGCGGAAAGGTGACGATTGCCGATGTGCCAGGCCAGCGTGACGAGGTGCTGCGCATCGCGTGCGCGAACCTCCATCAGGTGTTCCGGCGCCGCGACGATCTTCGCCATGCGGCCGTCCTCCAGCACCAGCCGGTCGCCCTGCTCGAGGTGAACGGGGTTCTCGAAGTCAACCAGCACGTCCTCGCCGCTGGCCAGCGTGATGCGCTTGCGCCGGATGTGGCGCTGCTCCGCATCCAGCACCACGATATCGTAGGGCTCCTCACCCAACGGCTCCGCACGGCGGAAGGATGTGGCGCGCAGGGTCATCAGTAAAGAAAGTAGCGCTGCGCCATCGGCAGCACGTGGGCCGGTTCGCAGGTCAGCAACTGGCCATCGGCGTGGACTTCATAGGTTTCGGGGTTCACCTCGATGACCGGTGTCGCGTCGTTGTGGATCATCGATGCCTTGGAGAGCCCACCGCGCGTGTTCTCCACCGCGACCATCTTCTTCTGCGTACCGAGCTTCGCCTGCAACCCGTCCTGCAGGGCCGCCTTCGAAACGAAGGTGACGGCGGAATTGGTCATCAGCTTGCCGAAGCTCGCGAACATCGGGCGGTAATGCACCGGCTGCGGCGTGGGGATCGAGGCATTGGGATCGCCCATCGGGGCCGCTGCGATGGAGCCGCCCAGCAGCACCATTTCGGGCTTCACGCCGAAGAAGGCCGGGTTCCACATGACGAGGTCGGCGCGCTTGCCCACCTCGACGGAGCCCACCTCATGCGCAATGCCCTGCGCGATGGCCGGGTTGATCGTGTATTTCGCCACGTAGCGCTTGACGCGATTGTTGTCGGCAGCGCCATCGCCGGGAAGGCTGCCGCGCTGAACCTTCATCTTGTGCGCCGTCTGCCAGCAGCGGATGATGACCTCGCCGACGCGGCCCATGGCCTGGCTGTCCGACGAGATCATCGAGATGGCGCCGAGATCGTGCAGAATGTCCTCCGCCGCGATCGTCTCCTTGCGGATGCGACTCTCGGCAAAGGCAATGTCCTCCGGAATGCGTGGGCTGAGGTGGTGGCACACCATCAGCATGTCGAGGTGCTCGGCCACGGTGTTGATCGTGTAGGGCCGCGTCGGGTTGGTGGAGGAGGGCAGCACGTTCTTGAGCCCCGCAACCTTGATGATGTCCGGCGCATGTCCGCCGCCAGCGCCCTCGGTGTGGAAGGTGTGGATGGTGCGGCCCTTGAAGGCGGCGATGGTGTCGTCGACGAAGCCCGACTCGTTCAGCGTGTCCGTGTGGATTGCCACCTGCACGTCGAAGCGGTCGCCGACGGCGAGGCAGTTGTCGATGGCCGCGGGCGTGGTGCCCCAGTCTTCGTGCAGCTTGAGGCCGCAGGCGCCGGCGAGGATCATCTCCTCCAGCGCTGCAGGAAGCGAGCTGTTGCCCTTGCCCATGAAGCCCAAATTCATCGGGAAGGAATCTGCCGCCTCGATCATCCGCATGGTGTGCCACGCGCCGGTGCAGGTGGTGGCGAGCGTGCCATGCGCAGGCCCGGTGCCGCCGCCCAGCATGGTGGTGATGCCGGAGTAGAGCGCCTCCTCGATCTGCTGGGGCGCGATGAAGTGGATGTGGCAGTCGACGCCGCCGGCGGTGAGGATGCGGCCCTCCCCCGCGATGATCTCGGTCGACGGCCCGATGACGATGGTGACGCCCGGCTGCGTATCCGGGTTGCCCGCCTTGCCGACGCCTGCGATGCGGCCGTCGCGCAGGCCCACGTCGGCCTTGTAGATGCCGGTGTGGTCGAGGATCAGCGCATTGGTGATGACGGTGTCGAGTGCTCCCTCGGCGCGCGTCGCCTGGGATTGGCCCATGCCGTCGCGGATCACCTTGCCGCCGCCGAACTTCACCTCCTCGCCATGAACCGTCAGGTCCTTCTCGACGGTGATGAAGAGTTCGGTATCGGCGAGCCGCACGCGGTCGCCCACCGTGGGGCCATACATGGCTGCATAGGTGGCGCGGGAAATGCGGGCCATGTCAGAGCGCTCCCATGATCTTCTGCCGGAACCCGTAGACTTTGCGCGCGCCGCCGAGCGGCACCAGTGTCACCTCGCGGCGCTGGCCCGGCTCGAAGCGCACGGCGGTGCCCGCCGCGATGTCGAGGCGGAGCCCCCGCGCCTTGTCGCGATCAAAGCGCAGCGCGGCGTTGGTCTCGAAGAAGTGGTAGTGCGAGCCGACCTGGATCGGCCGGTCGCCGGTATTGGCGACCTCGAGCGTCACGGTGGGCGCGCCGACGTTCAATTCGATGTCGCCCGCAAGCGTGATGATTTCACCGGGGATCATGAGGTGCTCCTAGCGGATCGGCTGGTGGACGGTGACGAGCTTGGTGCCATCCGGGAAGGTGGCCTCCGCCTGCACCTCGTGGATCATCTCGGCGACCCCCTCCATCACCTGGTCGCGGGTGACGACATGGGCTGCGGCCTCCATCAGGTCGGCGACCGAGCGGCCATCGCGCGCGCCCTCCACCACATAATCGGTGATGAGGGCGATGGCCTCCGGATGGTTCAGCTTCACGCCTCGCTCCAGCCTGCGGCGCGCCACCATGGCGGCCATGCTGACGAGCAGCTTGTCCTTCTCGCGCGGCGTCAGTTGCATAATTTTTCCTCAGAACGACCAGGTTTTAGGCAGGCCTCCTCCACCCGCCAGCGCCGTGAGCGCCGGAATCAGGGATTTGCGAAGGTCGAACCCGTCTGTTGCGACGAGCCTTGCAACGAGCTTGCCAGACCAGGCGCTTGCAGCACCCCGGTCGCCGATGGCAGCGCGGACGGGCTCGAGCAGGTCTTCGGCTTCCGGCGCCACCAGCACCACGGTGGCGAAGGCGCGCTTCGTGCCCAGCGTCGCCGGTGTGGCGGGAGGCTCGCCAGCGAAAGCGATGTCATCGGCGAAGATGAGCCTTCCCGCCTGCCGGATGCGCCAGCGGTCGGTGAGCCGAGCTTCCTGCACGTGCTCGCCCATCGCCTCACGCCCGAGGATCACCGATTCGACGGCGAGGAAGCGGGCGGAGACGGCGAGATCGGCCGTGATCGTGCGGGAGAGTGCCGCCCCGTCGAACAGGATCGTCTCCTGCGGCAGCCACATGAGGCGGGCGCCATCGCGGGCGGTGAGCGTGACGTCGACCTGCGCCGCCGGTCCAAGCGACCGGTACACGCGCTCTGCCGTCTGCGAGGTGACGGTGAGCGTGGTGTTCTCCTCCGCCGTGATGTCGAAGCTGAAGTGGTCGCCGCCCGCCAGGCCGCCGCCGGTATTGATGAGGATGGCTTCGGGCACGCCGAAGGGAATGCGCACCTTCGCCGCATGCGCCTCGCGCAGCCTCACGATGCCCTTCGGCCCCATGCTCAGGTGGATCGACCCTTCCGAGCGCTGGTGGCGGACGGGCTCCGCCGTCATGGCAGGGCTTCGGGCTTCGGCCCGCCATAGGCCCAGTCCAGCAGTTCCACCGTGTGGACGATGGGGATCTGCGTGCCGAGCCCGATCTGGGTGATGCAGCCGATGTTGCCGGTGGCGACGGCCTGGGGCTCGAGGGACTCGATGTTCGCCACCTTGCGGTCGCGCAGTTTCGTGGCCAGTTCCGGCTGCAGGATGTTGTAGGTGCCGGCCGAGCCGCAGCACAGGTGGCCCTCGGGAACCTCCATCACCGTGAAGCCGGCGCGGCGCAGCAGCTTCTGCGGCTCGTTCTTGATCTTCTGGCCGTGCTGCATGGAGCAGGCGGAGTGATAGGCCAGACGCAAGCCGCCCTTTGCTTCCGGCAGGTTCTGCGCGACGAGGAACTCGGTCACGTCCTTCGCCTTGGCGCTGATGGCCTTGGCCTTCTCGGCATAGGCGGGGTCAAGGCGCAGCATGTGGCCATAGTCCTTGATGGTGGTGCCGCAGCCTGATGCCGTGACGATCACCGCGTCGACATCGGCCTTGGTCCACTGATCCACCGAGCGCCGGGCGCGGGCCAGCGCATCTGCCTCCTTGCCCATGTGGTGGGTGAGCGAGCCGCAGCATGCTTCCTCGCCCGAGACCACGACCTCGAAGCCCAGCCGGTTGAGCAGGCGGATGGTGGCGGCGTTGATGCCGGGATCCAGCACGCTCTGCACGCAGCCCATCAGCAGCGCCACGCGGCCTTTTTTCTCACCCATTGCCGGATAGGTGCCGGGCTGGCCAATGCGCTCCGGCGTGGGCAGGCGCTTCGGCACGAGGCCGAGCAGCGCCGCGATGCGCGTGGCGCCGAAGGATTTCGCGACAGGTGCAAGCGGCGAGGCGAGCTTCGCGCCGATCAGCGACAGGCGGAACATCGCAGGCCGCGGCATGGTGTAGGCCAGCACGTTGCGCAACAGCCGCTCGGACAGCGGACGCTTGTAGGTTTCCTCCACATGGGCGCGCGCTTCGTCCACCAGGTGCATGTAGTTGACGCCCGAGGGGCAGGTGGTCATGCAGGACAGGCAGGACAGGCAGCGGTCGAGGTGCTTCACCGTCTTGGCATCCGCCGGTTCGCCCGACTCCAGCATGTTCTTGATCAGGTAGATGCGGCCGCGCGGGCTGTCGAGCTCGTCGCCCAGCAGCACATAGGTGGGGCAGGTGGCGGTGCAGAAGCCGCAATGCACGCATTTGCGCAGGATGTTGTTGGCCGCGTCGATGCGTGGGGTTGCGAGCTGCTCGGCGGTGAAATTGGTCTGCATCAGATGCCCCGATACATGCGGCCGGGGTTGAGGATGTGGCGCGGGTCGAAGGCGTCCTTCACCCGGCCCGAGAGAGCGGCCAGCGCTGGCGCCTGCGGCTGAAACACGTCCACCGCCGCGCGGGTCGCTTCCGGTGCGCGGATCAGCGTGGCGTGACCCGAAGCGAAGCTTGAGCGCACCAGCGCCGCTGCCGCATCATGCGACGGCGGCACCTCCAGCCAGACGAGGCCACCCGCCCAGTCGAAGAGATAGCGGATGTCGAGCTTGTCCTTCAGCATACGGATCATGCCCGGCGCATCGGAGGGCGCAACCGAGATGCGCCACAGCGGGTGGTGCGGGTTCTCCACGAACATCGCACCATCGCGGATCGTTCTCCATTTCGCAGTCGAACTCTTTGCCGCCATCACCTCGATTGGGCGCTTCAGCACCTTGCCCAGCTGGTCGCGGCGGTAGGAGACGGAAGGCGCGATGCCTTCAAGTCGAAGGTAGACGGCCTCACCCGGAACGTAAGCCGCTGCGGAAACCTCGCAGGCTGACTGCATGGCAAGGCTCATCGCCTCCACCGCCTTTTCGTCGTCGAGGCCCGTCAGCACCACTGTCTCCTCCGTCTCGGGGGCGGGCAGCACCTTGAGGATGACCGAGGTCAGTGCCGCAAGCGTGCCGTAGGAGCCGGTGAGCAGCTTCGGCATGTCATAGCCCGTCACGTTCTTCACCACGCGCGCGCCCGCCTTGAAGACATTGCCGGCACCCGTGATGCCATGAATGCCGAGGATGTGATCGCGCACGGCACCGGCCTTGAGACGGCGCGGACCGGACAGGTTGCAGGCCACGAGGCCACCCACCGTGCCGCTGCCGTGAGAGCCGAGAAGGGCGGACCAGTCCGGTGGCTCGAAGGCCAGCTGCTGGCCGCGCTGGCCAAGCATGCGCTCGATCTCGACGAGCGGGGTTGCGGCGCCAACGTCGAGGATCAGTTCCTCGGGCTCATAGGCAATGACGCCGGAGAAGGCCGACATGTCGAGCGTCGCTGCCGCCTGCACCGGGTGGCCCAGGTGGCGTTTGGTGCCGCTGCCGTGAGAGCCGAGAAGGGCGGACCAGTCCGGTGGCTCGAAGGCCAGCTGCTGGCCGCGCTGGCCAAGCATGCGCTCGATCTCGACGAGCGGGGTTGCGGCG
>JBEARP010000201.1:0-3766 GCA_041163105.1 Pseudomonadota bacterium | reverse complement strand
TCGCCACATGGGGGTGGCGAAGCGGGGCGGAACCTAGTTCCGCCCTCGTCAACACGCAAGAACTATTTTCAGACCTCTTCTTCGTCTTCCTTGCCACCGGTGTCGAGGAGTCCGGACATGTTGTCACCGTCCTCTTCTTCCTCGACGAGGAAGGTGTCGTCTTCGGCTGCATCGCCCGCTTCTTCGCCGAGATCCACGTCCTCGATGCCTGCGGTCTCGTCGTCATCGGCCACGTCGGGGGCTTCCGCATCCTCAAGGCTGATGAGCTCGACATCGGCCACTTCCACGTCATCCGCCACCTCGACGACGCGCGGCTTCGGCGCCGGCGCCATGGCAGGCATCTCGCCCTTGGATGGCAGCACCGAGGCCGCCACGAAATTGGCGTTGCACTTCGGGCAGACGATCGGGTTCTTCATCAGGTCGTAGAAACGGGCGGCACAGGACGGGCACGTCCGCTTGGTTCCGAGTTCAGCCTTGACCACGGTTGATCCTTTCGACGGAAAAGCATTGATTGGGGGCTCCATGGCACTTCCTGACGCCATTGTCAAAACCCTGCGTGGCGAGGGCTGGCAGAGGCCGAAATCATCGTGTATCGGAACCGCCAGACCGGAGCGACCATGAGCAGCAACCACACCGCCGAACCCCTTCCCCTCCTTTCCCGCCGGGCGTCCGCCCTGAAAGGCCGCATCCGCGTGCCGGGCGACAAGTCCATGTCCCACCGCGCCCTGATGTTCGGCGCCGTGGCCATTGGCGAAACCACCATCCGGGGGTTGCTGGAAGCCGAGGACGTGATCAACACCGCCAAGGCCATGACCGCCCTGGGCGCTGACGCGCAGCGCGGGGCCGATGGCGTGTGGCGGGTGCAGGGCGTGGGCGTGGCGGGGCTCAGGTCGCCCTCCCAGCCACTCGACTTCGGCAATTCCGGCACCGGCGTCCGGCTTGCCATGGGGCTCATGTCGACCACGCCGCTCACCGCCCAGTGCATCGGCGATGCCTCGCTCTCCGGCCGCCCCATGGGCCGCGTCACCGTTCCGCTCTCCCAGTTTGGCACCAGCTTCGAAACGGCGGAGGGCAACCGCCTGCCGCTGACGCTGAAGGGTGCGAAGAACCCGGTGCCCGTCACCTACACGCTGCCCGTCGCCTCCGCCCAGGTGAAGTCCGCCGTGCTGCTCGCAGGCCTCAACACGCCGGGCAAGACGACGGTGATCGAGCCCACCCCCACGCGTGACCACACGGAGCGCATGCTGAAGGGCTTCGGCGCGAAGATCACCGTCGAGAAGAAGGCGGACGGCAACCACATCACCATCGAAGGCCAGCATGAGCTGACCGCACAGAACCTTGACGTGCCGGGCGATCCGTCATCCGCCGCTTTCCCGATGGTCGCGGCGCTCATCACGCCGGGCTCCGACATCGTGATCGAGAACATCATGCTCAACCCCACGCGCACCGGCCTCATCGACACGCTGGTCGAAATGGGCGGCGACATCGTGATCGAGAACCGCAGGCTTGCCGGCGGCGAAGAAGTTGGCGACCTGCATGTGAAGGCCTCCAAGCTCAAGGGCGTCACCGTTCCCGCCGCGCGCGCACCCTCGATGATCGATGAATATCCCGTGCTGTCGGTTGCTGCCTCCTTCGCTGAGGGCGTCACCCGCATGGAAGGCCTCGAGGAACTGCGCGTCAAGGAAAGCGACCGCCTCGCCGCGGTGGAAGCAGGCCTCGCGGCCAATGGCGTCTCCACGCGCTCGGGCCGCGACTGGCTGGAAGTTGATGGCGGTGGTGCGAAGGGCGGCGGCACGGTCGTCACCCACATGGACCATCGCATCGCCATGTCCTTCCTCGTCATGGGGCTTGCGTCTGCGCATGAAACGAAGGTGGACGACAGCCGCTTCATCGCCACCTCCTTCCCGGACTTCACGGGTCTGATGAACGGCATGGGCGCCAAGCTCACGCCCGCCACATGATCATCGCGGTCGATGGCCCCGCCGCCGCCGGCAAGGGCACCATCGCCCGCGCCCTGGCGAAGCACTTCGGCTTCCACTTCCTCGATACGGGGGCCCTCTACCGCATGGTGGGGCTGGCCGCGATCAGGGCAGGGGGCGAGCCGATCACCACCCAGTCCGCCATCGCCGCCGCGCTCAGCCTCGATCCCGCCAGCTTTGCCGATTCAGATCTTCGCACCGAAAAGGTGGGTGCCGCCGCCTCCATCGTCGCGGTGATCCCCGAGGTGCGCGCGGCATTGCTTGAGTTCCAGCGCAGCTTCGCCCGCCGCCCTCCCGGCGCCGTGCTCGACGGCCGCGACATCGGCACGGTGGTCTGTCCGGATGCCCACGCCAAGCTCTTCATCACGGCGTCAGCCGAGGTTCGCGCCAGGCGCCGGCAGGCCGAACTGGGAGCTGAGGATTACGATGCCGTCCTCGCCGATATCAGGGCGCGTGACGAGCGCGACTCGAAGCGCGCAACAGCGCCGCTGGTGGCCGCGAAGGATGCCGTCACGATTGATACCTCCGAAATGGACATCGCGGCGGCCGTGGCGGCGGCGATTGGGGCGGTTGAGGTTCGGCGGGAGCCTTAGCACCCCGTCATTCTTTCGCGCCCGCTTTCCCTTGCCCCACCCCCCAATTTCACCTATATGCCGCCCCGTTACAGGACGTCCGGCCTCTGGGCCGTGATGGACATGAACCGGGGTGCCGCAATGCGCCCCAAATAGTTTCAGGGCTTCGGGAACCGCCAACCGCCTGCCTGGGCGGGGTTTTCGGGTTTGGAACGCAGGGTCGAGTTTGCCCTTCCGGCGCCCATTTCAACCAAGGGGCCGTCAGGGACGTCCTAGCGGGTTTTGCCGCCGGGCCAGCCTCGATTTGAACAGGAACACCACCCACATGGCGAAATCCGCCGTCTCGCTCACCCCCACCCGTGAAGACTTCGAATCTCTCCTCGCCGAGAGCTATTCCGACAACCCCGCCACCGAAGGCAGTGTGGTCAAGGGCCGCATCGTCTCCATCGAGAACGACTTTGCGATCATCGATGTCGGTCTGAAGACCGAAGGCAAGATCGCCGTCAAGGAATTCGCCCAGCCGGGCAAGACGTCTGAAGTCAAGGTCGGCGACACCGTCGAAGTCTACCTGGAGCGCATCGAGAATGCGATGGGCGAGGCCGTTCTGTCGCGTGACAAGGCCCGCCGCGAGGAAGCCTGGACCCGCCTCGAGCAGATGTCGAATTCGAACGAGCGCGTCGAAGGCGTGATCTTCGGCCGCGTCAAGGGCGGCTTCACCGTCGACCTCGGCGGCGCCGTGGCCTTCCTTCCCGGTAGCCAAGTGGACGTCCGGCCGATCCGCGACGTGGGCCCGCTCATGAACGTTCCGCAGCCCTTCCAGATCCTCAAGATGGATCGCCGCCGTGGCAACATCGTTGTCTCGCGCCGCGCCATCATGGAAGAGACCCGCGCCGAGCAGCGCTCCGAACTCGTCCAGAACCTCGCCGAAGGCCAGGTGGTCGAGGGCGTGGTCAAGAACATCACCGATTACGGTGCGTTCGTTGACTTGGGCGGCATCGACGGCCTGCTGCACGTCACCGACATCGCGTGGAAGCGCGTCAACCACCCGTCCGACGTTCTGCAGGTTGGCCAGACCCTCAAGGTCCAGATCATCCGCATCAACCCCGAGACGCAGCGCATCTCGCTCGGCATGAAGCAGCTGGACAAGGATCCGTGGGAAGTCGTCACCGAGCGCTATCCGATCGGCGCCAAGGTGAAGGGCAAGGTCACCAACAT
>JBEARP010000200.1:0-5184 GCA_041163105.1 Pseudomonadota bacterium | reverse complement strand
CCGTTGCCGCCCGCCTTCGACCAGCTGGTGAAGCCCTCGAAGACGTTGCTCTATTCGCCCGACGAGGTGCACCAGAACCGCCGCGCCTGGATCGACGAGTGGCTGAACGCCACCGCCAAGTGACCGGTATCAGGTGATCAGCTATCAACCATCGCGAGCGCCGGCCTATGCGGCGCTCGCCCTTATCGCCCTCGCCCTCGTGGCGGGCTTCCTCCCCGTGCTCCGCATGGGGCTGGAGCAGGGGCTTTCGGGTCTCGATCCTTACGTCTTCCGCGTGCTGCGCTTCACGCTGCTGCAGGCCGGGCTCTCGACGCTATTCTCGCTGGCGCTCGGCCTTCCGCTGGCGCGCGCACTGGCACGGCAATCCGCCTTCCCCGGCCGCGCCATGCTGCTTCGTCTCCTCAGCCTGCCGCTCGCACTGCCCGCCATTGTCGTCATCATCGGCATCATCGAGGTTTATGGTGCCAGGGGCTGGCTCGGCGGGCTATTCGACATCTATGGCCTCCAGGGCATCCTGCTCGCCCATGTCTTCTTCAACGTGCCGCTGGCGGCGCGGCTGATCCTTGCCGATCTCGAACGCATTCCGCCTGAAAGCTGGAAGCTGTCGGCACAGCTGGGCCTGGGGCCGCTCGCCATCTGGCGGCTCGTCGAATGGCCGGCCATCCGCAGCGGCATCGCGGGTGCGGCACTCCTCATCTTCCTGCTTTGCGCCGCGAGCTTTGCCGTGGTGCTGACCCTGGGCGGCGGCCCGCGCGCCACCACGCTGGAGGTGGCGATCTACCAGTCGCTGCGCTCCGACTTCGATCCGCAACGTGCCGCCATGCTGGCGCTTGTGCAATTGCTGCTGTGCGCCACGCTTGCACTCATCGCGCAAGGCTTCGGCGGGCTCGGCGTCAGCTGGCCGGCACTTCGCCTGCAACCCCGCCGCTATGACGGGCGCGCGATTGCCGCGCGCGTCGCTGATGGCGGCATCATCCTTCTGGCACTGCTGCTGCTGCTGCCGCCGCTCGCCGCCCTCATCGGCGCGGGGCTTGGTCACATCGATGCCTCGGCCCTGCTGTTGCGCGCGCTGCTCACCAGCCTCGGGCTTGGCGCGGCCAGTGCCGCGCTGGCCTTCGCCGTGGTCTGGCCGCTCGCGGCCCTCGCGGTGCGCAGCGGCGCGTGGCGGAAGATCGCTTCCGTGGCCGTTCTGACGGCATGGATCGTGCCGCCCGCAGCCCTGGCGACAGGCTGGTTCATCAGTCTCATCGCCTATGCGGGGCTTTCAGGGCTTGCAGCTTTCCTCGTGATCGCCATGAATGCGCTGATGTCGCTGCCTTTCGTTGCCCGCGTGCTGATGCCTGCGTTCGCCCAATCGGCTGACGCGCATGACCGGCTGTGCCTCAGCCTCGGCCTGTCCGGCTGGAACCGCTTCCGTCTCGTTGAGTTGCCGGCGATGAAGCGCGCCATTGGCCTGTCGCTCATCATGGCACTCATACTATCCTTGGGCGACCTCACGGCGATCTCGCTGTTCGGCACGCAGGACTTCGTCACGCTGCCCGCATTGGTCTATCGCCAGATGGGGAGCTACCGCTTCGATGCCGCCATTGGCACAGCACTGGTGCTGGGCCTGCTGGTGCTGGCCTTCTCAACCCTCGCCGAACGCTGGAGCGACAGTCGATGATCGCGCTCGAACACGTCACCTTCCGCTATGAAGACATGGAAATGCGCTTTGACGCGCAATTTCCCACGGCGTCCTTCACGGCGGTGATCGGGCCTTCCGGTGGCGGCAAGTCGACGCTCCTCAACCTCATTGCCGGATTTGAAGCGCCGCTGGGCGGCCGTGTGCTGATTGACGGCACCGACGTCACCGCGCTGCCGCCGGACCAGCGCCCGGTGAGCATGATCTTCCAGGACAACAACGTCTTCGCGCATCTCGACCTGTGGCAGAACGTGGCCCTCGGCGTATCGCCATCGCTCAGGCTCGATGCCGCGCAGAAGGCGCGCGTCGATGCGGCGCTTGCCGAGGTGGGCCTCGCTGCCCTCGCGCACCGCAAGCCGGGCGAGGTTTCCGGCGGTGAGCGCCAGCGCGTCGCGGTGGCCCGTGCCCTGGTGCGCGACCGCCCGGTGCTGCTGCTGGATGAGGCCTTCGCCGCGCTTGGGCCCGCACTTCGCCGCGACATGCTCGACCTCGTCAAGGCGATGCAGCAGGCGCGGCACCTCACCGTTGTGATGGTCACCCACCAGCCGGAGGATGCGCTGGCGGCGGCCAGCCACACGGCCTTCCTGGAGAACGGCCACATCGTGGCGCTGCGCCCTACGGCGGAACTTTTCGCGGCTGAGGACCTGCCGGGACTGAAGGGCTATCTGGGCACCTCGTCATCCTCTTCCCAAAGGGCAGGGGATTGGGGCGCACCCCGTTAGTGCCGCACTGCAGGGCGCTCCGGAAATGCCCGGTTTGCATGCCCTCGCAGGTCCGGCAGGCCCCGCTTCAGCTTATCTGGCCTTGCCGCGGTTGTGGGGCCTTCTCGAGGTCACTGCGCCGAATGGCATCCATCTCATGAACCTTGCTGGTGAGAAGGTTCATCCTGAATCTCTCATTCTGCTCCTCCAGCATCGTGACGATGAGATCAAGTCGCCTTGCCTTCTCGTCAGAAACGACGTCATCGGCGGTGGCCTTCTTCAGGAGCGACAGGACGATTGCCAGCTGGGTCTCGGCATTGACGGCGATGTTCTCGACGGCCAGTGACGCCAGCAGGCAAACGAGCGTCGCAAAGGCCGCGACAAGATAGGCCGTGTCGCCATGTTGCCCCCAAAGATAGCCGGCGGCGCCAGCGCTCAGGATCAGGAGGCACATGAACAGCAGCCTCAGGAGGCCTCGTGCCTTGATTGTCATTGCGTCCTCGATTCCGTGCGAGCCGGAGAACGGCACCAGGGCGGCCCGATGCCTTCCCTTCCGCTGCAAGTGTTGAGATTGATGCGCGCATCATGTCACGTCCAGGGTGCGGATACTGATCAATATGAGACACTCTGCCCGGGGCCGGGGCGGTTGCCGCCATCACCGCCCGCCCGGGCGCGTGGCGTCACGCCGCCGCCTGCCAGGGGGAAGGAAGAACAGCAATTCCCCAGCCCGCTGAAATGCTCTACACCCCGCGCCATCATGAGCAGGATCCTCCTTCACCTTCGCGGCATCGGCCTCACCTTCGGCGGCCGGCCCATTCTTGAGAATGCCGAACTCGCCGTTGCGGAAGGCGAGCGCGTGGCGCTCGTCGGGCGCAACGGGTCTGGCAAGTCGACGCTGCTCAAGATCGCGGCCGGCATGATCGAGGCGGACAAGGGTGAGCGCTGGGTGCAGCCCGGCACGACCATCCGCTACCTGCCGCAGGAGCCTGATCTCAACGCCTACAAGACCGTGCTGGAGTATGTCGAGGGAGGCCTTGGCCCGGCGGATGATCCGCATCGTTGCGCCTATCTCCTGCGCGAGCTGGGCCTCACCGGCGAAGAAGACCCGAAGCGCCTCTCGGGCGGCGAGATCCGCCGCGCGGCCATCGCCCGTACCTTGGCGCCGCAGCCCGACGTGCTGCTGCTCGACGAGCCGACCAACCACCTCGACCTTCCCGCCATCGAGTGGCTCGAGGCCGAGCTCAAGTCGCTGCGCTCCGCCTTCGTGCTGATCAGCCATGACCGGCGCTTCCTGCAGGCGCTCACCAACCGCACGGTGTGGCTTGATCGCGGCGAATCACGCCGCCTCGAACGCGGGTTTTCCGATTTCGAAACCTGGCGCGACGAGGTGCTGGCCAAGGAAGAGGCCGAGCAGGTGTTGCTTGCCAAGCGCATCGAAGCGGAAGAGCACTGGATGCGTTATGGCGTGACCGCGCGACGGAAGCGCAACATGCGCCGCGTCGACCTGCTCGCAACCCTGCGCACCGAGCGCAAGGAGCACGAGGGCCAGCAGGGTGCGGTGCGCATGGCCGCCACGAGCGGCGACATGTCGGGCAAGCTGGTGGCGGAAGCCAAGGCCATGGCGAAGAGCTTCGGTGAGCGCCCGATCGTGGCGAACCTCGATCTCCTCATCATGCGCGGCGACAGGCTCGGCATCGTCGGCCCCAATGGCGCGGGCAAGACCACGCTCATCAAGCTCCTGACCGGCGCGCTTGATCCCGACAGCGGCGCCATCCGCCTCGGCACCAACCTGCAGACGGTGACGCTCGACCAGTCCCGCCAGAGCCTCGATCCAACGTCGACGCTGGCTGACGTCATCACCGATGGCCGTGGCTCATCCGTCACCGTCAACGGCGAGACCAAGCACGTCATCAGCTACATGAAGGACTTCCTCTTCGCGCCGGACAAGGCGCGGACGCCGGTGAGCGTGCTGTCGGGCGGCGAGCGCGGCCGCCTCATCCTGGCGCGCGAATTGGCGAAGCCCTCGAACCTGCTCATCCTCGACGAGCCCACCAACGACCTCGACCTCGAAACGCTCGACATGCTGCAGGAAATGCTGGCGGATTACCCCGGCACCATCCTGCTGGTCAGCCATGACCGTGACTTCCTCGACCGTGTGGCAACCTCGGTGCTGATGGCCGAAGGCGAAGGCAAATGGACGGAATATGCCGGCGGCTATTCCGACATGATCGCGCAGCGCGGGGCAGGCGTTGAAGCCCGCAAGGTGAAGGCCGAGCCCGTCAAGTCTTCCTCGTCGGCACCGAGGCCCGAGGCGCCCCAGGCCCAGCGCAAGCTCTCCTTCAAGGAGAAGCACGCACTAGAGACATTGCCTGCCACCATGAAGAAGCTCGAGGACGAGATTGGCGCGCTGGAGACGAAGCTCGCCGATGCCGCCCTGTTCTCGCGCGACCCGAAAGCCTTCGACCAGGCCGCGTCACGATTGACGGCAGCACGTGCCGAACTCGCCAGCTCCGAGGAGCAGTGGCTCGAACTCGAAATGAAGAGGGAGATGCTGGAGGGGTGACGCCTTCGCCGTGCCCGCCCAACCTTCACCTTGCCCGGGCTAGACCCGGGCATCCTTTTCCCGGGCGCCAAAAAGGATACGCGGGTCAAGCCCGCGTAAGGTGAATTGGGAGACGTGAGGTGGATGGGAGGCGCCGAGGGCGAGTCACCTCACTCACCAGCCGCCGCCGCCACCACCACCACCGCCACCGCCCGAGAATCCGCCCCCGCCGCCACCTGAGCCTGAGCTTCGGCCGGGTG
>JBEARP010000199.1:0-14033 GCA_041163105.1 Pseudomonadota bacterium | reverse complement strand
CCCAGCGGGCCTCGCTGACGGAACGCTATGGCGTGCACGACGACCGGCTTACCGCAGCGCTGGAACTGATGGAGAGCCACCCGGGCGAGCCGCTCAAGCGCAGCGAAACGGCGCGGCGCATCGGGCTTTCGACCCGCCAGCTCGACCGCTTATTTGCCGAGAAGCTGGGCTCCAGCTATGCCGGACACTACCGCCAGATCAGGCTCGACCGCGCCCGCGACCTGCTGCGCCAGTCCGCCGTGCCGATCACCGAAATCGCGCTGGGCTGCGGGTTTTCGAGTGCGAGCCACTTCAGCCGGGCCTATCGCGAGGCCTTCGGGGTCACGCCCGCGTCGGAGAGACGATAGTTCCTCTCGATTCCCCCTCTCTTTGTTCACCTTCGCCGGGCTTGACCCGGCGATCCTCTTTGCTGCCCCCGGAAGAGGATGCGCGGGTCAAGCCCGCGCAAGGTGAACAGTGGGGCCGGGGTGACGGCAATGAGTTGGCAAACAAAAACCCGGCGCAGCTTCCTGCACCGGGCTTTTTCTTTCGCTCCGCTGACGTGAAGGATCAGCAGTCGAGCGTGGTGTCCCGCTCCCACTGCGTCAGGTGACGGCAGTAGTTATTCCACTCATTGTGCTTGAGCTTGAGGTAGCCCTGGGACACTTCCTTGCCGAGCATCTCCTGCAGGTAGCTGTCCTGCTCGAAGTTCCTGAGCGCGTCGAGAAGGTTGAGCGGCAGCTTCTTGGCGTTCTTGACGGTGTGGCCCTCGGCATACATGTCGATGTCGAGGCGCTTGCCCGGGTCCATCTGCTTTTCAACGCCATGCATGCCGGCGACGAGGATGGAGGCCAGCAGCAGGTAGGGGTTGGCGGCGCAATCCGGCAGGCGGTATTCCGCGCGGCCCGAATCCGGAATGCGGACCATGTGGGTGCGGTTGTTGCCGCCATAGGTGATCGACGAGGGTGACCATGTGGCACCCGAGATGGTGCGCGGCGCGTTGATGCGCTTGTAGCTGTTCACCGTCGGGTTGGTGATGGCGCACATCGCGGCGGCGTGCTGCATGAGGCCGCCCAGGAAGTGATAGCCGAGCTTGGATACGCCGAGCTCACCCTTCGGATCCTCGAACAGGTTCTTCTTGCCATCCTTCGTCCACACCGAGAGGTGGACGTGGCAGCCGTTGCCGGTGAGGTTGATGAAGGGCTTCGGCATGAAGGTGGCGCGCAGGCCGTGCTTCTCGGCGATCGACTTCACCATGAACTTGAAGAAGGCCACCTGGTCGGCGGTGGTGAGCGCGTCCGAGAAGTTCCAGTTGATCTCGAACTGGCCGTTCGCATCTTCGTGGTCGTTCTGGTAGGGGCCCCAGCCGAGCTGCGTCATGGTGGTGCAGATCTCGGCGATGACGTCGAGGCGGCGCATGATGGCGGCCTGGTCGTAGCAGGGCTTCTCGGCCGTATCGCGGTTGTCCGAGACGGCCGAGCCATCGGCGTTGATGAGGTGGAACTCGGGCTCGACACCGGCCATCAGCTTCATGTTCTTCTTGGCATAGTGCTCGGAGAGTTTACGGAGCACGACGCGCGGCGCCTGGGCAAGAGGTTCGCCGTTCATCCACGGCTCGCCCGCGACCCACGCCACATCGGGGCGCCACGGCAGCGGGATGATGGAGTTCACGTCAGGCATCACAAGGATGTCGGGGTGCGCTGGCGTCTGGTCGAGCCAGGTGGCAAAGCCCGCAAAGCCCGCTCCGGCCTTCTGCATCCGGGCCGCGGCTTCCGCCGGAACGAGCTTGGCGCGCTGCACGCCGAAGAGATCCGTGAAATTGAAGAGGAAGAATTTGATGCCGTTTTTCTTGGCATAAGCGGCCAGTTCGCTCATGGTTCGTTTCACTCCCGTGTCGTTCTTGTTGGTCTTGTTTATAAGGCTCCGGTTTCCTTACCGAGGAAGCCGGGGATTGTCATCAGGCACGATACTAATATCCGCCACGTCCCGGAATCCAGCTTGTTCCTGCAAGGGGGACCTGCGCCATTGCCGCAGCTTCCACCGTCAGTGCACACAGGTCCTCAGGCTCAAGATTGTGGAGATGGCTCTTGCCACAGGCGCGCGCCACGGTCTGGGCTTCGAGCGTCATGACCTTGAGGTAGTTTGAAAGCCTGCGGCCAGCCTTCACCGGATCAAGACGCGCAGCGAGAACCGGGTCCTGGGTGGTGATGCCAGCGGGGTCGCGGCCTTCGTGCCAGTCATCATAGGCCCCGGCCGTGGTGCCGAGTGCGCGGTATTCCTCCTCGAGATGCGGGTCGTTGTCGCCCAGTGCCACGAGGGCCGCAGTGCCGATGGCGACGGCATCAGCGCCGAGTGCCATCGCCTTCGCGACGTCAGCACCGGAACGGATGCCGCCGGAGATGATAAGTTGCACCTTGCGATGCATGCCGAGGTCCTGCAGCGCCTTCACCGCGGGGCGGATGCAGGCGAGCGTCGGAAGTCCCACATGCTCGATGAAGACTTCCTGCGTGGCGGCCGTGCCGCCCTGCATGCCGTCAAGCACCACGACGTCGGCACCGGCCTTCACCGCCAGCGCCACGTCGTAATAGGGTCGGGTGCCGCCAACCTTCACGTAGATCGGCTTCTCCCACGAGGTGATTTCGCGCAGTTCGTGAATCTTGATTTCGAGATCGTCAGGCCCCGTCCAGTCCGGATGGCGGCAGGCGGAGCGCTGGTCGATTCCCTTGGGCAGGCAACGCATGGCGGCGACGCGATCGGAAATCTTCTGGCCGAGCAGCATGCCGCCGCCGCCGGGCTTCGCACCCTGGCCGACGACGACTTCGATCGCATCGGCCTTGCGCAAGTCATCCGGATTCATGCCGTAGCGCGAGGGCAAGTATTGGTAGACGAGGTACTTGGACTGGCCACGCTCCTCCGGCGTCATGCCGCCATCGCCCGTGGTGGTGGACGTGCCGGCCATCGACGCACCGCGGCCCAGCGCTTCCTTGGCTTGCGCCGAGAGCGAACCAAAGCTCATGCCGGCAATGGTGATCGGGATCTTGAGCTCGATGGGCTTCTTGGCGAAGCGCGTGCCGAGCACCACGTCGGTGCCGCACTTCTCGCGATAGCCTTCGAGCGGATAGCGCGAAATCGAAGCGCCGAGAAACAGCAGGTCATCGAAATGCGGCAGCTTGCGCTTGGCGCCGGCACCACGGATGTCATAGATTCCGGTGGTCGCGGCACGGCGGATTTCCGCCAGCGTATAGTCGTCGAAGGTTGCCGACTTGCGCGGCGGGGTGCGTGGAACGTTGCTGTCCATGGTGTGATCGTTCCTCAGTAAGCGTCGGCGTGATCGACGTTGAAGTTGTAAAGCTTGCGGGCAGAGCCGTAGCGGCGGAATGACTCGGGCTTGTGTTTCAGCTTGGCGCGCTCGAGAAGCTTGGCGAGATCTTCGAGATGCTCGCTGCGCATTTCCTTCTCGATGCAGTCGGAGCCGAGGTTGTCCGCACGGCCTTTCACATAGAGCCGGGCCTCGTAGATCGAGTCGCCCAGGGCCTCTCCGGCATCGCCGCAGACCACGAGGTTGCCGCGCTGCGCCATGAAGGCCGACATGTGGCCGACGGAACCACCCACCACGATGTCGACACCCTTCATCGAGATGCCGCAGCGAGAGGACGCGTCACCCTCTATGACGAGCAGGCCGCCATTGGCGGTGGCGCCGGCGGATTCAGAGGCATTGCCCTTCACCCACACGACGCCCGACATCATGTTCTCGGCGACGCCGACACCGGCGTGGCCGTGAATGGTGATCTCGGCCTCCTTGTTCATGCCGCCGCAGTAGAAGCCGACATGGCCCATGACGTCGATCATCAGCGGCCCATCGACGCCGCAGGCAATGGCGTGCTGGCCCATCGGATTCCGGATCACCCAGTGGCGCTCGTTCGAGTCCTTCGGGATCTTGTAGAGCTTCTGGTTGACGGCGGTGACGCCCGACGCCTTCAAGTCAAGTTCTTGCATGCTTGCATTCCGTCCCATGCTGGCCTCGTCCCTTGTGGTTGTCGTCGGCGGGAGCGAGGAAGGTGAAGGAACGCCGGAACCACTCAGAAGATCAGGGGACCCCGGCGAAGTTCATCGTCTGGTCAGGCGTGGCCGCCCCAGGTGTAGATGGTCGCCGGCTCCGGTTCCCAGACGCGGGCCGTGTCCGCACCCGGCAGATGGGCAATGGCGCGCCACTCCGTGGCCATGGCGACCCAGTCATCTGTCTCGGCCATCACTGCGTGCTTGCAGGCAATGGGATCACGCACCACCGCGAAGCCATCGGCGGTGCCGACGAGAAAGGTGAAAAAGCCGTCGAGGTCCTTGAGGCCACCTTCGAGGGCTTCCTTGAGGGTGGCGCCGCTGCGCAGCTTCCATGTCATGTAGGCGGCCGCGACCTCCGAGTCGTTCTCGGTCTGGAACTCCATGCCCTCGCGCTTCAGGTTTTCGCGCAGGCGATTGTGGTTCGACAGCGAGCCGTTGTGCACGAGGCAAAGGTCGGCACCGGTGGCAAATGGATGGGAGCCCGCGGTGGTCACCGCACTCTCGGTGGCCATGCGGGTGTGGCCGATGATGTGGGTGCCTGATGCGCTGGCAAGGTCGAAGCGGTCATAGACCTTCTCGGGCAGGCCCGTTTCCTTGAAGATCTCGACGGTGTGGCCAGAGCCCACCACGCGCACGCCCGGCGCATTTGCCTTGAGCCACTTCACCACGTCCTCTTCCCCGGCATCGGTGACGAGAATGCAGTGGCTGCCCACTTGCCGGATCGAGGCCTCGCAGTTGAGGCCCTCTTCCAGGCCCGCCTCGACGTGGCGCCAGTTGTAGGCCTTGTCGTCATGGGCCAGCGAGAACTTCACCTCGTTGTCCTTGACCGGATTGCGATACACGGCGACCCCGGCAGAGTCCGGGCCGCGGGCGGTCATCTCGATCAGCATGGGCTTGAACATCGCGCCAAGCTGCGGCTGCAGCCTGGGGTTCTTGAGATAGAGTCCGACAATGCCACACATGGCCCGTTCTCCTTCAGCAATGATGCCGAAGAATCTAGCAGGCCTCGGGCAACTATTCAACTGGGAGGAAAATTTGTTTCATGCGAGGAACGCGCGCCCGCATGTGACTATTGCGGGCCAACCGGATCCAGGATGCCGGCGGGGCAGCCGGGGTCGATAGGGCTCGCGGCCTGCATCAAGTCGGAAAGGCCGGTCCCAGCCGGAATGTCGCCCTTCAGGCCGATGGTGAGTTCGGCGATCAGCCGGCGGCCGCCGTCATCCTTGCAGATCACTCGCACGCGGTTTCCGGCCCCGGTGCCGAAGCCCTGGTCGAAGGCCGACCGGATGTCAGCTGCGGTGACCCGCCGCCCAACGCTCCGCAGCAGCAGGTCGGCCACGGGCGAGGCGTTCACCTCCTTCAGCAGCCTGATCGAGTCCTTGAAATAGGTCTCGGCATCGGCGGGGTAGCAGCTACCGTGCTTGGTCCATTCATGGCGCTCCAGCAGGGACTTGGTCCCCGGCATCACGGTTTCAAGCTCGGCGCGGGTGGCAAGGCTGAGCGCGATGTCCGGGATGTCCTTCCAGCGCCCGCCCTCTCCCGCCGCACGCACGGCGGCGGGCAAGTCGCAGTAGGCCTTGGTCGAGGGTTGCGGCCATAACCCGTGCAGCGACAGGTAGCTGGCATCATGGCGCTGGCCCGTCTGCCAGCGGCATTCGGGCCGCTTCTGGTTCGTCTCGCAAAAGGCGGGCTGCCAGCTGAGCGCCAGCACATAGGAGAGGTCTATGGGCTTCGGCTTCGCGGCGGGGGCCGGCGCTTCGCCGGGCGCAGGCGGGATCACCTTACCGCACTCCGCCTTCACCCAGCGCTCCGATGGCACTGCATCGGGCACCTCGATCCGGTAATGCGTGGGCTTCTTCTGGTTCCGCGCCAGCAACCGGTAGCTGAGGCCGGGGCCGGTAATCACTTGGCCGGGATTGGTGTCCTTGCGGATCGAGACCAGCGCCTCGCAGGCGCGACCAGCCCGGAATGTGCCGTCCATCGGCTCGTCGGCGCGCGCCGGCCCGTGCCCCACCAGCAGGGCAAGGCCGGCAACGGCAAGACCACGCAAGTAACCCAAGCTAGTCCTCGCGGCGATAGCAGATGACGGAAAGATAGCGAATCGGAAGCGTGCGCAGCTCCTCCGGCCCATGCGGCGCCTCGGCGTCGAAGAACAGCGCATCGCCCGGGTGCATGTCGTAAGTCCTCTCGCCGTGGCGGTACACGACGTTGCCCTCGAGCATGTAGAGGAATTCGAGCCCTGCATGCTGGAAGGTCGGGAAGACATCCGACTGGTGGGTGAGCGTAATGAGATATGGCTCCACCATCACCGGCCCGTGCGGGCTGTGGCCCAGCAGCTCATACTGGTGGCCGGCCCGCGTGCCGCGCCGCTCGATGGTCAGGCCTTTTCCTGCCTTCACGAATGTGGCGTCGCGGATTTCCTCGTAGGACTTGAAGAAGGCGGTGACCGGCACCTGCAGCGCACGGCCCAGCGCCTGCAATGAGGCGAGTGACGGCGAGGTGGCGCCATTCTCGATCTTGGACAGCATGCCCGCCGACATGTCGGCGGCCTTGGCGAGCTCGGCAATGGTGAGGCCCAGCTTTTCGCGGAACTCCTTCACCGCACGGCCGATTGCCTGTTCAAGCAGCTTGCCCTGCGCCTCACCATGACCATGCGGGTCCTGAAAGGGCATGCCGGACCCCGGGGCCGGCTTGCGTCCATTGCCTTTATCCACTTCGTTTCCTCCAAGGAAAAACCCTATAACGGACCCAAGGCGACCTCAAGGGTCAGCCCAACGATCAATGATCGGACAAATCCTATCCTCCCAAGCGGACGAACCGTCAAATCACAGAAATTTTCCTATTATCCTCCCTGAAAGTGAGGTATTGGAGCAGAAAGTGCTCCAGTCGAAGGTAAAATCCTATTATGGACAGTGTTGCCCAGTCATTCCTGGCGGAAATCGAGAATTTCCTTTCATCTGCGGGCGTGGACCCATCGGTGCTTGGCAAGCAGGCCCTCGGAGATCCGAATTTTGTCTTCGACCTCAGGAAGGGTCGCTCTCCCTCCACCCGAACCATCGACAAGGTGCGGAGCTGGATTGCCCAGCAGGCAGCCCCCGCTGGGGCGCCGAAGGCCATCCACCGTGCCGCCGGCAGGACGCTGACCCACCTCGAGCGGCTCGAAGCCGAGTCGATCCACATCATGCGCGAGGTGGCGGCGGAGTGCGAGAAGCCGGTGATGCTCTATTCGATCGGCAAGGACTCGGCCGTGATGCTGCATCTCGCCATCAAGGCCTTCTATCCCTCGAAGCCGCCCTTCCCGCTGCTGCACGTCGACACCGGCTGGAAGTTCCGCGACATGTATGCGATGCGCGCGGCGACCGCCGAGAAATATGACTGGGAGCTGATCGTCCACAAGAACCCCGAAGGTGTTGCAAAGAACGTCAACCCCTTCGACCACGGCTCCGCCCTTCACACCCAGATCATGAAGACCGACGGGCTGAAGCAGGCGCTCGACAAACATGGCTTCGATGCCGCCTTCGGCGGCGCGCGCCGCGACGAAGAAAAGTCGCGCGCCAAGGAGCGCATCTTCTCCTTCCGCGACAGTCGTCACCGCTGGGACCCCAAGAACCAGCGCCCGGAGCTGTGGGACCTCTACAACGCCCGCAAGAACAAGGGCGAGTCGATCCGCGTCTTCCCGCTGTCGAACTGGACCGAACTCGACATCTGGCAATACATCCACCGCGAGAACATCGACATCGTGCCACTCTATTTTGCCGCAGAACGTCCTGTCGTGGAACGCGACGGGCAGCTCATCATGGTGGATGACGAGCGCATGCGCCTCAACCCGGGCGAAACGCCGCAGATGCGCAAAATCCGCTTCCGCACGCTGGGCTGCTATCCGCTGACCGGGGCGATCGAATCCAACGCAACGTCGCTTCTCGACATCGTGGAAGAGATGCTGGTTGCCACCTCCTCCGAGCGCCAGGGCCGGGTCATCGACAAGGATGCCTCCGCCTCCATGGAAAAGAAGAAGCAGGAAGGATATTTCTGATGACGCGCTTCATCGAATTCACCGGCGGCGACGTCGAGGCCTATCTCCAAGCCCAGGAACAGAAGGACCTGCTGCGCTTCATCACCTGCGGTTCGGTCGACGACGGCAAGTCCACCCTCATCGGGCGGTTGCTCTATGAAGCCAAGATGTTGTTCGAGGACCAGCTGACGGCGCTCGAAGCCGACTCGAAGAAGATGGGCACGCAAGGCGGCAACCTTGACTTTGCGCTGCTGGTTGACGGCCTTGCCGCCGAGCGGGAGCAGGGCATCACGATCGACGTGGCCTACCGCGCCTTCGCCACCGACAAGCGCAAGTTCATCGTCGCCGACACGCCGGGGCATGAGCAGTACACGCGCAACATGGCGACGGGTGCGTCGACCGCCGACCTCGCCATCATCCTGATGGATGCGCGCAAGGGCGTTCTCACACAGACGCGGCGCCACACCTTCATCTGCACGTTGCTTGGCATCAAGCACCTCGTGGTCGCCGTCAACAAGATGGACCTGATGGACTTCGATCAGACCGTGTTCAAGCGCATCGAGGAAGATTATCGCGCCTTCGCCAAGTCGATCGGCGCCGACGAGATCACGGTGATTCCGGTGTCGGCGCTCATGGGTGACAACATGATCACGCGCTCCACCAACATGCCCTGGTACCACGGCCCCACGCTGATGGCACACCTCGAAACCGTGCCGGTGGGCGATGACCTGGCCGAGAAGCCGTTCCGCATGCCGGTGCAGTGGGTGAACCGCCCGAACCAGAATTTCCGCGGCTTTTCCGGCACCATCGTGTCAGGCACGGTGAAGCCGGGCGACGTCATCAAGGCGCTGCCCTCGGGCCGCACGTCGAGTGTCGAGCGCGTCGTCACCTATGACGGCGATCTCGATGAGGGTGTGGCCGGCCAGTCGCCAACCATCACGCTGAAGGACGAGATCGACATCAGCCGCGGTGACGTCATCTGCACGGCAAATGATCCGGTCGAAGTCTCCGACCAGTTCGAGGTCGAGATCCTGTGGATGAGCGACGAGCCGATGCTTCCCGGCAGGCCCTATCTCTTCAAGTCCTCCACCAAGACGGTGCCGGGCACGCTGGAGCAGGTGAAGTACAAGGTCAACGTCAACACCATGGAGCATGTGGCGGCAAAAACGCTGGCGCTCAACGAGATCGGCATCTGCAACCTCGAGCTGGACAGCCAGATCGCCTACACGCCCTATGTCGAGAACCGCAACCTCGGTTCCTTCATCATCATCGACCGCTTCTCCAACAACACCGTCGGCATGGGCCTCATTCGCTTCGCGCTCCGGCGTGCCGCAAACATCCACTGGCAGGCGGTGGACGTGCACAAGGCGGCACGCGCGGCGATTGCCGGGCAGAAGCCGGCGGTGCTGTGGTTCACGGGCTTGTCTGGTGCCGGCAAATCAACCATCGCCAACCTGGTCGAGAAGCAGCTCCATGCCGCAGGCCACATGACCTACCTCTTGGACGGCGACAACGTGCGCCATGGCCTCAACCGTGATCTCGGCTTCTCCGATGCCGACCGCGTGGAGAACATCCGCCGCGTGGGTGAGGTGTCGAAGCTGATGGTGGATGCGGGGCTCCTCGTGCTCGTGTCGTTCATCTCCCCCTTCCGCTCCGAACGACTGATGGCGCGCGAGCTGCTCGAGGATGGCGAGTTCATCGAGATCTTCGTCGACACGACGCTCGCCGAGGCCGAGAAGCGCGACGTGAAGGGCCTCTACGCCAAGGCGCGTCGCGGCGAGATCAAGCACTTCACCGGCATCTCGTCACCCTATGAGGCACCTGAGAGCCCCGAACTCCGCATCGACACCACCAAGGTGACGGCGGAGGGCGCGACCGATCTCATCGTTCAATACCTGAAGGACAAGGGTCGGCTGACGAAGTAACGACTGCTCGTCAATTCGGCTGTCATCATGGCCGGGCCTGCCCCGGCCATGTTTGTTCATGACAGCACCAAAATGAGCTATCCCCGCGAGAGATGACGATCCAGCAGGTCCAGCCTGTCGTTGCCGAAGTACAGGCGCGTGCCAGTGTCCACCGTGGGCACCCCGAACACGCCGCGCGCGATGGCGTCGCTGGTATTCGCATCGAGCCGCTGCTTGTAGTTCTCGCTCACCGCGGCGGCTTTGACTGCCTCCGGGTCGAGCCCCGATTCCGCACCCCATTGGGCGAGCTGATCGAGATCGGTGATGTCCGCCTCCTCCGCCCAGTAACCCTTGAGCACGCGGCGCACGAAGGCTTCGGCCTTGCCGTCGTCCTCAGCCAGAATGCAGGCGCGCAGCGCGCGTGAGTTGCGCAGCGGATAATGCGGGTGATAGCGCAGCGGAACGCCGATGAGCTCCGCATGGTCCTGAATGTCCTGCTGGAACCATGCCACGCGCTGCGGCGAGGCCTCGAGCGGCTTGATGCCGCCGATCTCGTCCATGAGCTTCGGCAGGTGCAGCGGTCTCCAGCGCAGGGGCAGGCCGTGCCGGCGTGCGATGTCGCCGACGCGGAAGGACGCGAGATAGACCCATGGCGAGTGCACGTCGAACCAGAAGGTGAGGGTGCTCATGAAAGCTTCTCCATGCGGTTCTCCTTCACCCAGTCCCGAAGCTCAACCTTGCGGATCTTTCCGGACGGCGTGAGGGGCATTCGCTCGACAGCGAAGATCACCGCGGGCACCTTGAACTTCGCGATGCGCGCGGCACACAGCGCCTGCAATTCGGACGCTGCAACGGGCCGCGCCAGCTTCACCGCCGCGCCCACGATCTCGCCATAGTAGTCATCCGGCACGCCGAACACAGCCACCTCGGCCACCGCATCATGCTGCTGCAGCACGTTCTCGATCTCGGCCGGGTAGATGTTCTCGCCACCGCGGATGATCATGTCGCGCAGGCGCCCGCCGGCTATGACGAGGCGGCCATCCTCGCGCAGGTAGCCAAGGTCGCCGGTGCGAAGCCAGCCGCCGTCGATGATGGTTTCCGCCGTGGCATCGGGCTTGTTGTAGTAGCCCTCCATCACCATGGGCCCGCGTGCCTGGATCTCGCCGATCTCGCCTGCAGGCAACACCTGCAGCGTCTCGGGATGAACGATGCGCAGCTCGTAATCGGGAAGCGCCCTGCCTGCCGTCTCCCAGCGCAATGGATCGTCATGCTGGGGGCAGACGAACAGCGTGCCGCCCTCGGTCTGGCCATAGACCTGTGAAAGCCCCGGCATCGGGAATTCTTCGGCACAGCGCCGCAGCACATCCGCGTTGCAGTCGGCACCACCGCAGCTTCCGGCCTTGAGGCTGGTGAGATCGTAGCCAAGGCGCGCGGGATGATCGAGCATGGCGAGATAGGAGGTCGGCACGCCGGACAGATGCGTGCAGCGCTCCGCCTCGATGATGCGGAACATGTTCTCGGGATCGAAGCTCGGCACGCCCACATAGGCCGCACCGTGGCTGAGACACCCCAGAAGATTGAGGATGCAGCCCGCGCAATGAAACAGCGGAATGATGGAGGTCCAGCGGTCACCAGCCTCCAGTCCAAGTCGCGCGGCGCTGTTCGTTCCCACCATCATCATGGCGCGATGCGAGAGCAGCGCACCTTTGGGAAAGCCCGTTGTGCCGGACGTATAGAGCAGAGCAGCGACCGCCAGAGGTTCGGACGCCACCGGCTTGAAGTCATGGCTTTCCGCAACAAGGCCCGGATAGTCATCTTCCAGCGTGAAAACATGGGCGAGCAGCGGCAGCGAAGCGGTGAGGGCCGTGATGTTCTCGAGATAGGGGTTGGAACGGTACTGCGTGGAGCAGATCACCGCCTTCGAGTCCGACTGCTTCAGCGCATAGGCGAGGTCGTCCTTGCGGTAATGCGTGTTGAGCGGCACGAAAACAGCACCCAGTGCGGCACAGGCCATCTGCACCACGGCCCATTCCACGCGGTTCTCGGCCAGCAATGCCACGTGATCGCCCGCGCGAATGCCGCGCGCGCTGAGGGCGCCCACCAGCGCCAGCGCCTCGCCATGATACTGCGCGAAGCTGCGTCGTGCGTTCTGATGCGGAAAGACCAGCGCGTCCGCGTCAGGCCAGGTCCTTGCCGCATGCTCCAGCGCTGGCCAGGGATGCAGCATCACTGCGCGCACCAGCCGCCGTCAGCGAGCAGGATGGTGCCGGTGACGAAGCTCGCGGCATCAGAGGCAAGGAACACTGCGGGCCCCACCATCTCCCTCATTTCCGCCATGCGTCGCAGCGGCGTCCTTGCGGCGATGTGCTTCTCGGCTTCGGCCAGATATGCCTGCCCCTCCGGCGTCATGGAATGCCGCGTGTAGCCGGGGTTGAAGGCATTGACGCGGATGCCATGTGGCCCCCACTCGGATGCAAGCCCGCGCACCAGCATGTCGATGCCACCCTTGGCAGCGCAATAGGGCGTCAAATGCTCGAAGGCGGCCACGGAGGCGTTGGACGAGTTCATCACGATGACCCCGCCCGTCCCCTGGGCAATGAACTGCCGCGCCGCAGCTTGAGCGCAGAGGAAATAGGAGCGGAGGTTGCCGCCGATCACCGTGTCGAATTCGGCAGGCGTGAAGTCGATCGCCGGCTTCTTGACGTTCACCCCAGCATTACAGACGAGAATGTCGAGCCGGCCATAGCGGCGCACCGCGGCGGCGATGAGGGCATCCGCCCCTTCCGGCGTTGCCACATCGGCGAGGACGGACAGCGTATCATGCCCCTTTGCGCGAAGATCTGCGGCGGTCTTCTCCGCGTTCTCGTAGCTCCGCGCGCAGCCCACGACCGTGGCCCCGGCTTCGGCAAAGCCCAGCGCCAGTTCGCGACCGATGCCGCGGCTCGTGCCCGTGATGGCCGCCACGCGGCCGGTCAGGTCGAAGAGTTTCATGTTGCAAAGCCTGGATACATCAACCGCGCCACAGCACCCCTTCCCCCTCTGCCGTCATCCCGGCGAAGGCCGGGATCCAGCTTTTCTTCTGTCCGCTCAAATGCCGCCCGAAGCTGGACCCCGGCCTTCGCCGGAGTGACGCCGCTCTGGGAAGTTGTTTAGCGGCAGCCAAGGTCGCCGAGAAGCTCCGGAACGAGATGCGCAAAGCTGCCCTGCTCGACGAGCGTGGCGATGGCCTCGGTGTCGGTGGCGAATTCGCGGTCCTCGTCGCGCTTGGCCGATTTGGCCCGCACCAGCGCATGCGCCGCCTCGATGGGCTGTGAGGAGGAAAGCGGACGGCGGAAGTCGATGCCCTCGGCTGCCGCCATCAGCTCGATGGCGATGATGCGCGAAAGATTGGCGTTCATCGGGCCGAGGCGCCGCGCGCCGTGGGTGGCCATGGACACATGGTCCTCCTGGTTGGCGGAGGTGGGGGCGGAATCAACCGAGGCCGGATGCGACATCTGCTTGTTCTCGCTCATCAGGGCGGCCGCCGTGCATTGCGGGATCATGAAGCCGGAGTTGAGGCCGGGGTTGCGGATGAGGAAGGGCGGCAGCAGCGAGATTGAGCTATCGATCAGCGCCGCGATGCGCCGCTCGGAAAGCGAGCCCATTTCAGCCACCGCCATGGCGATGATGTCCGCTGCGAAGGCCACGGGCTCGGCGTGGAAGTTGCCGCCCGAGAGAACAGCACCATCCTCGGCGAAAACGAGCGGGTTGTCGGACACCGCATTGGCCTCGATCACCAGCGTGCGCGCGGCATTGGCGAGAAGGTCTAGGCAGGCGCCCATCACCTGCGGCTGGCAGCGGAAGGAATAGGGGTCCTGCACGCGGTCGTCGCCCTCGAGATGCGAGGCGCGGATCTCGCTGCCCGCCAGCAGGCGGCGATAATGCGACGCCGCAAGAATTTGCCCAGGGTGCGGGCGCAGCGCATGAATGCGCGGGTCGAAGGGCGTGTCGGAGCCCATCACCGCATCAACCGACATGGCGCCCGCGAGGATCGCGGCTTCGGCATTGCGCTCGGCAGCTAGGAGGCCGAACAGCGCCAG
>JBEARP010000198.1:0-2774 GCA_041163105.1 Pseudomonadota bacterium | reverse complement strand
GCGTCATGTTTTTCTCTCTGGAAATGTCGCGGGCTGAACTGACGGAAATCGCCCTGTGCGACCTCGCATGGTCGCGCGACAGGCGCATCGAGTACCGGGAGATCAGCACGACGGCCACCACAAGGCCTGGGTTTGAGGACCGATTCACAACGATCGCCGAGGCGTCCCGGCAGTTCACCTCCATGCCGCTGATGATCAGCGACCGGGCCGGGCAGACCATCGCCGACATCCGGTCGCAGGCCCTGCAATATGCCCAGCGCCTCGAGACCCAGGGCAAGCGTCTCGAGGTCATCTGCATCGATCACTTGAATCTCATCCGGGCTTCCGACCGCTACCAAGGTAGCAAGACGGCGGAAACCGAGGAGGTCTCTGCGGCCCTGAAGCAGCTGGCAAAGGAACTGCAATGCGCAGTCGTCTGCCTATGCCAGCTCAACAGGGCGGTGGAGGGGCGCGAGGAAAAGCGCCCGAGCCTGTCCGATCTCCGCTGGAGCGGGGCGATCGAGCAGGACGCCGATGTCGTCATGTTCGTCTACCGGGAATCCTACTACCTGGAGCGAGCCAAGCATGACGACATGGCAAAAGAGACCGACCGGCTCTCGCGCCTCGAACGGGTGAGAACCAAGCTGGAAGTAACGTTCGGGAAGCACCGCGGAGGCCCGTGCCCGGTGCTTGAGTTCTATGCCGACATGGGTTGCGGCGTTATCCGCGACGTGGAGGGGTAGCCAATGGCGGGCACGGTGTGGAGTAAGTTCTTCTGGAGCGACTGGTCGAACGACCCTGCGCTCCGCATTTGCAGCCTCGCTGCACAAGGGCTCTGGATGCGCATGCTTTGCATCGCGGCAGAAGCTGACCCGACCGGCTACGTGACAGTCAATGGCCGACCACTCGGGGTAACGGACATCGCCAGGCTGGCAGGTGTGACCGAAACCGAGTGTGAATCCTTGCTGGCAGAGCTTGACTGGAACGGCGTCTTCTCCCGCGACCGTAAGGGCGCCATCTACAGCCGGCGCATGGTTCGCGACGCGAAAACCGCAAAAAAGAACCGCGAAAACGGCAAAAAGGGAGGCAATCCAACTATCGGAAAAGACGAAGGTATTTCAGAGTGGGTTAACCCCCCGGTTAAGGGTGGGGTTAAGCCCCATAAGCCAGTAGCCATATGCCATAAGCCAGTAGCCATATGCCAGAAGCCAGAAAGTAGTAGTATCGCGCGCGCGCGAAGTCCGGTGACAGGCCAGCATCGCGCCATGGCGCTTGATCTCCTGGACCGGGGCAAGGCCAGCCTGACGTCATGGGAGCGGAACTTCCTCGAAGACCTGTGCGGCAAATCCACCATCACGCCCAGGATCGAGGAACGCCTCGCGGAAATCGGCAACAAGATCGGCTTCAGCGCCAGTGAACTGATGGCGACATGGCGTCACCGCCTGGACACCTCACGCAAGCTTGAGCAGTGGGACGTGAAATGGGGGCCAATGCCTGGGCAACCAGGCTGCATTGCGCCACAGCAGCTGCTCGAGGCCGGCGATGGCGATGGCTGGACCGAATGGAGGCCCACATCGTGACCGACGATACCGACACCGTCGACGCAGCCCTTCGTGATCTCGCCGCGCGGGTCGAGCGCAACGTGCCACACCATCGCGACCCGGAACGCTTCCACGTCGAGAAATCCGAGATCGCCGCAGCACTCCGCCGTCTTGCTTCGAGCCAGCCGCGCCGCCGGGCCCGGTTCTTCCGCGCAACCGTCAGCCAGTGAGGCCGCCCATGCCACGCATCAATCGCCGCCGCACCCGCCGCATCCGCCAACCCGCCACCGCGACCGGCTGCGACGGCGCCCGCGAGATCGCGCCACGCACCGTCGAGGATCCCTACGATCCCGGCAACCTCATCGCCGTGCCCGCCAACCTCCGCCACGATCCGCTGCTGCGGATGTTCCAGCGTCATGAGATCGACGCCGCCCAGCTCGGGGCCGGGGAGCGTCTGCGCGCCGCCCACGAGACGCTCGCCAGCCACGGTCTCAGGGCGATCGACCTCGGAGCAGAGAGGGTCGATAGCGGACGTTCTGACGAAGGAATTCCCGAGGCCGTGATGCGCGCCGGTCGCCGTCTCCGCGAGGCGCAGTCGCTGCTCGGCTGGCAGGGCTACAGGATTGTCGCCGCAATCGTGTGCGGAGGCCTTCACGGTTCGGCAATCGCGCGGCACTCCTCGGTCAGGGTTGATCGCAACGTCGTGCAGCATCAGCTTCGCAACGGCCTCGAGCAACTGGCTGTCCTTTGGGGCTTTGCAACTGACCCGAAGCGACTGCGCCAGCGCGCCTCGATGGTCGGTCTCCTGCGCGAAAGGGCAGACTGGATCCACGACGAAACAGAACTCCTGATCCGCTATGCCCCGGCTCAGAAAAGATCCAACTCAAAAACATGATCACTAGTGATTGTCATGCCAGCGTAAATCATGTACCAGAACTTATTCGCCGAAAATGTAACTTGATTGGCAGCGTAACTCTGACGGCGGCAGACGTGCTGCTTCTTCGGGTCCTTCCCGGGGCCTTTTGATAGCGGGGGCGCTCAGCGCAGGCTTTCGCTAGCGACAGGGTTCCAGTTTGGGGTTCCAGTTTCCAGGTTCCACCCCGACAATCATCGCATCACCTGAACAACATCATTCGAAAGAAGCCCCGTAATCCGGGGCTTTTCTGCATTTTGGATCATTCACTCCCCCGGTGAATGAGGGTGGAACCCTGGGCTGGAAACCCCGGCTCAGGGTTCCAGTTTCCACCCCTCAGG
>JBEARP010000197.1:0-5754 GCA_041163105.1 Pseudomonadota bacterium | reverse complement strand
TGCCGATGGCAAGTCCTGCCTGCCGCGCGAGACGGCGGGCGAGCGGCGTGGCGCGCGGCGCCTCACCGGTGACGGGGGCCATGGATGTGGTTGCGGCAGGTGTCGCTGCAGGGGAAGGAGCGGTGGGCGCGGGCGTCACGGCAGTCGCTGTGGCTGGGGTGGGGGCCGTGACCGCCTCGCCCTCGGCATAGATCCAGGCGACCGCTGAGCCCACCGGCGCGCTGTTGCCTTCGGTAACGATGATGTTGCGCAGGATGCCGTCGGCCGGGGCATCGATCTCCATCGCGGCCTTGTCGGTCTCGATCTCGAACAACGCAGCACCCTTGGCGACCTTGTCGCCGTCCCTGTGGTGCCACTTGGAGATCTTGCCCGTCGCCATGTCCATGTCGACGCGGGGGAGGATGACTTCGACGGCCATGCTACATGCGCCCGCGCACGAGGTTGCGGAGGCCCTCGATGATGCCCGGCACCTGCGGCACGGCAGCCTTTTCGAGTTCCGGATTGTAGGGGATGGGAGATTCCGCTCCGCCCAGCCGCAGGATCGGCGCGTCGAGATAGTCGAAGGCTTCGCTTTCGGCGATGCGCGCCGATATCTCCGCACCGATGCCCAAGGTCTTCACGCCTTCATAGACGCAGGCGAGGCGGGAGGTTTTCTTGACGCTCTCGATGATGGTGGCGGTGTCGATGGGGCGCAGCGTGCGCAGGTCGATGACCTCGACGTCGATCCCCTCGGCTGCGAGCGTGGCCGCGGCCTCGAGCGACTTGTGAACCATGATGGAGGTAGCGACCACGGTGACGTCACGGCCCGCGCGCGCCACATGCGCCTTGCCGATGGGGATGCGATAGGCCTCTTCCGGAACCTCGCCCTTCATCTTGTAGAGCAGCTTGTGCTCGAAGACCATCACGGGGTCGGGGTCGTCGATGGCCGCGAGCAGCATGCCCTTGATGTCGGCAGGTGTGGATGGTTGGATGACCTTGAGGCCGGGCACATGCGCGAGCCAGGCATCGAGTGACTGCGAATGCTGGGCAGCCGCGCCGGTGCCGGACCCGGCGGGGAAACGCATCACCAGCGGCACGTTCACCTTGCCGCCCAGCATGAAGCGCAGCTTGGCGGCCTGGTTGACGATCTGCTCCATCGCAAGCGTCGCGAAATCCGAGAACTGGAATTCCAGCACCGGCCGGCAGCCCGCGAGTGCGGCACCCACCGCGACACCGGCCTGGCCGAGTTCCGAGATCGGCGCATCCATGACGCGGTCTTCGCCATAGCGGTGCACGAGGTCGCCCGTCACCTGGAAGGCGCCGCCATAGACGCCGATGTCCTCGCCCATCAGGAAGACCGACGGATCGGCATCCATCGCCTGGGCGAGCGCTTCCTGTATGGCCTGCGCATAGGTGAGCTCGCGCACGCTCATTGCGCCACCTCGTTGGAATAGACGTCGCGCGTGACCTCACTGGGGATGGGGTCGGTGCCGAGACGGGCGAATTCGATGCCGGCCGCGATCTCGGCTTCGGCGGACTCGCGGATGGCGGTGACCTCCGCCTCGGTGGCAAGGCCATGGGCCCTCAGCTCGGCCTCGAAATGCGGGATCGGGTCACGCGCCTTCCATTCCTCGATCTCTTCCTTGCTGCGGTAGCGGTTGCGGTCGGAGCGAGAATGGCCACGGGTGCGGTAGGTCTTGCACTCGACGAGTGTGGGGCCTTCGCCGCGCCTGGCGCGTGCAACGGCTTCGGCGATCGCCTCCTCGACGTCGGCGATGGAATTGCCGTCGACGATGATGCCGGGCATGGCATAGGCCGCGGCACGGTCCGCCACGTTGGCCACCGCCATCGAGCGCTCGGTCGAAACCGACATGCCGTACTTGTTGTTCTCGCAGACGAAGACGACGGGCAGCTTCCAGACCGATGCCATGTTGAGTGCCTCGTGGAAGGCGCCCTCGTTCGAGGCACCGTCGCCGAAGAAGCACATGGCCACGTCGTCGCGCTTCTGCTTCTTGATGGCGAGTGCGGCCCCCACGGCGATGGGCAGACCGCCGCCCACGATGCCATTGGCGCCGAGGTTGCCGGTCGACACGTCGGCGATATGCATGGATCCGCCACGGCCCCGGCAATAGCCCTCTTCCTTGCCGAAGAACTCGGCGAACATCAGCTTGGGATCCGCCCCCTTGCCGATGCAGTGGCCGTGGCCACGATGGGTGGAGGTGATGTAGTCGGTGTTGCGCAGGGCCATGGTGGCGCCGACGGCCGAGCCCTCCTGGCCGATTGAAAGATGCATGGTGCCGTGGATCAGGCCGCGCATATAGGCCTCTTCCGCGCCTTCCTCGAAGCGGCGGATCAGGTACATCTTGCGCAGGGCTTCCTTCAGCTGGTCAGCGGAGTATTTCTGGTAGAAGGGCCGGGCATTCGGCTTGATCTTGCCCACGGCGTTCATGTCATCGAGCCTTTCAGCATGTCGTCCTGGCGCTGGCGCAGCGCCACGATGCGGGAGGAACCATCCACCGCGCAGTTGTCATATGTGAGGAGCTCGCCCTTGCGGATGGGCTTCATCGCCTTGCCGTTCTCGAGCAGGCCACAGGGAACTGCGCGGTCGCGGACGGCATCCGCCACCGTCATGATCCAGGCGCGGTAGGTGTACTCGCCAATGGCATCCAGCCGCTCACCGGGACTCAAGTCCCTCTTGGCAACCGCGCAGACCTCGGCCGAGGGCACGTCGAGCGGCACCATGTCGGCGGTGTGGTAGAGAACCGCCCGGGCACAGGAGAGGGGCACTTCGAGGCTGGTGAGGTGATAGGGCCGGTAGAAAGTGTAGTAGGGGCCGCGACCAAGCTTCAGGTCGTGCATGCGCTCACGCACGCGGGGGTGTGCCATTTCGGCGATGACGAAGACGCCGGGCGCCACGCCCTTGCCGATCGAGTAGTCGACAACGCCCTTCCGCGACAGTACGCCGCCATCGGCCTTGGGGCAGAGCACCTTCTCCAGCTGGTCGAGCGTGGCGGCCGGGCCATGCATGCCGGGGCAATCGGGCACGAGGCCGGTGGCATTGGCGATCGCCGCCATCTCCACCATGGTCTTGGAGCCGTCGACGAATTCGACCAGCATGCGCGGGTTCATGTTCCGGCGCTTTGCCTCGTCCATGTAGGCATCGGGCGTGGCATCGATGTTGAGCGGGTTGTTCTTGCCCTTGCCGGCGGCGACGATGGGGTAGCCCAGCCCCGTTACGAAATTGACGAGTTCCATGGTGGAGGAGGGCTCATCGCCCGCACCGAGCGTATAGACGACGCCCAGCCGCTTCGCCTCGCGTGCCAGATACGCGCCGATGGTGACGTCGGCCTCGACATTCATCATCACCAGGTGCCTGCCATGCTCCATGGCGGTGAGGCCGATCTCAGCGCCCACGGCCGGCTTGCCGGTGGCGTCGATCACCACGTCGATGTGGGGCGAGGTGCAGACGAGCTGCGCGTCCTGCGTGATGGCGGTCTTGCCGGATTCCAGGGTTGCGGCGAAGGCCGAGGCCGTGGCTGCCTCCACCACGGCGTCATCCGGGCGACCGGAGATGCTCAGCGCCTTGCGTGCCGCAGCAAGGTTGATCTCGGCGATGGCAGCCACTGTGATGCCGGACATCTGCTGGCACTGGGTGACGATGTCGGTGCCCATTTCGCCGGACCCGATCAGGCCGACGCGGATGGGCCGGCCCGTTTCATCGAGCCGGCGTGCGAGGTCGGCAGCAAGGCCCGTCGCCGGGCCGATGCGGCGCGATGTGCGGGAGATCGTGTCTGCCGACATGCGGGGCTCCTGATGCAGGCTGTCCGTAATAGGATACTTTTGAACAGCGATGTGTCAATAAGTATTGTTTGGTCGAACCGCATCCATTTCGCACATGCGAAGGCAGTTTGCGGCTGCGAGAAGGGGGAAGTCCCGCCTTTGGCGGAACTCCAGGACGCTGCGTTCGCTGTCTAATTACGAAACAATCACTCCGCGATCTTGCATTTAGTGTCGGATGTGTAACACTTGCCAAAAAGCGGGAGCGTCGCAGCGCATGGCATCGATCAGCCTGAACAAGATCAGCAAGGCCTGGGGCCCCGTGGTCGGCGTGGATGCGATCGACCTCGAGATACGTGACAAGGAGTTCATGGTGTTCCTGGGCCCCTCGGGCTGCGGCAAGACCACCACCATGCGGATGATTGCCGGGCTGGAAGACCCGACCGGCGGCGAGATCCTGATCGATGGCGAGACAGTCAATGACGTTGACGCGCGCGACCGGGACGTGGCCATGGTGTTCCAATCCTACGCGCTCTACCCCAACATGACGATCTACGAGAACATCCGCTTTCCGTTGCGCATGCGCGGCGTGCCGAAGGACAAGCATGACCAGATGGTGCGCGAGGCTGCCGCCATCGTTGAACTGGGCGACCTGCTCGACCGCAAGCCGCGCGCCCTCTCGGGCGGCCAGCGCCAGCGCGCAGCACTGGCCCGCGCCGTGGTGCGCCACCCCCGCGTGTTCCTGATGGACGAGCCGCTGTCCAACCTTGACGCCAAGCTGCGCCTGACCATGCGCGCGCAGCTGAAGCACATTCAGCGCCGGCTGGAGACGACGACCATTTACGTGACGCATGACCAGATCGAGGCCATGACGCTGGCCGACCGCATCGCCATCATGAGCAAGGGCAAGATCCAGCAACTGGGAACGCCCGATGAGGTCTACAACAACCCGGCCAATGTCTTCGTGGCGGGCTTCATCGGCTCGCCGCCGATGAACCTGCTGAAGGGTGAGGTGGAGAACGGCACATTTGTCGGTCCTTCGACCCGAGTCGAGGGCGTGGGCAAGGGCAGCCGCGCGGGCGTGATCCTCGGCATCCGGCCGGAGGACATCTCCGTTGCACAGCCGGGCCAAGGGAATCTCAATTCCAACCTCTATTCGCTGGAGCCGACGGGTGACCAGACGCTGGTCTCGGCGCTGGCCGGCGACCAGATGGTGGTGGCGAAGGGGGCAAGAAGCTTCCGTCAGGAACTCGAGACACCGATTGGCCTGAGCTTCGACGTGTCACGCTGCTACCTGTTCGATGAGGCCAGCGGCGCGCGCATCTGAAACACGGCATCTGTCGATGCCGTCCGCTGCGGCGAAATGGACTTACCCAGTCCGGCTTATATCCAGTAAAGCAACCCACAAAGGTTGACGTGGAAGGGCGGCGGCATGGCGGTCGAGAAGGTCGAGACTCTCATCATTGGCGGCGGGCAGGCGGGGCTTGCGGTCAGCAGGCACCTTGGCAAGCTGGGCAGGGAGCACCTCCTGGTCGAGCGCAAGCGCATCGCCGAGCGCTGGCGTGCGGAGCGCTGGGATTCGCTGGTGGCCAATGGTCCCGCCTGGCATGACCGTTTCCCCGATCTCGATTTCAAATGCGATGGCTCTGCCTTCGCCTCGCGTGACGAGATCGTGCAATATCTCGAGGACTACGCGAAGCTGAACAATTCACCGGTCCGCACCGGCGTCGAGGTGACGGCCCTCCACCGCAATGCCGATGGCACGTTCCGCGCCGAGACGGCACAGGGCGTGATCGAGGCCCGGAACGTGGTGGCGGCGACCGGGGCGTTCCAGAAGCCGCTGCGGCCCGTGATGGTGCCGGAGTCCGAGGGTATCCTGCAGCTTCACTCGGCGCATTATCGCAACCCGGATCAGCTGCCGCCCGGCGCGGAACGTGCCATCGGCATTGCGGTGGAGGGCCGTCACCTCGACGCCGGTGCGGACCGGTGAATTGTTCA
>JBEARP010000196.1:0-20771 GCA_041163105.1 Pseudomonadota bacterium | reverse complement strand
AGCCCTACCAGTTCCTGAAGCGCGATCCGGCCAAGGCCATCGCCGGGGCGAAGCACACCATCGCCGAGAGCTTCCGCATCGGCGGGCAGGAGCATTTCTATCTCGAAGGCCAGGTCAGCCTCGCCGTGCCGGAGGAGCAGGGCGCGATGAGCGTGCAATGTTCCACCCAGCACCCGTCTGAGGTGCAGCATTTGATCGCCCACATGCTGCATGTGCCCGCGGCCCTCGTCACCGTCGAGTGCCGCCGCATGGGTGGCGCCTTCGGCGGCAAGGAGAGCCAGGCCGCGCAATGGGCCTGCCTTGCGGCCCTTGCCGCGCGCGTCACCGGCCGGCCTGCCAAGTGCCGCCTCGACCGCGACGAAGACATGATCATGACCGGCAAGCGCCATGACTTCCGCGTCGATTACGCCGCGGGCTTCGACGCGAAGGGCCGCCTCACCGGGGTCGAGGCCGATTTCCTGTCGCGCTGCGGCTACTCGGCCGATCTGTCGAACGCCATCTGCGACCGCACCATGTTCCATGCGGACAACGCCTATTTCTACCCCGCCGCCCGCATCGCCACGCGGCGGCTTCGCACCAACACCGTTTCCAACACTGCCTTCCGTGGTTTCGGTGGCCCACAGGGAATGCTGTTTGCCGAGCGCCTGATGGAGGTGATCGCCATCCGCACGGGCCAGGACCCGCTCGACGTGCGCAAGGCCAATCTCTATGGCGTCAAGGGCAGCGTCACGCCCTATGGCATGAAGGTCGAGGACAACATCGCGCCCGAGATCATCTCCGAGCTCGAAGCCTCGTCCGACTATCGCGCGCGGCGCAAAAGGATTGCGCGCTTCAACGCGAAGAATGCGGTGCTGAAGAAAGGCATTTCGCTCACCCCCGTCAAGTTCGGCATCTCCTTCACGCTTACCTATCTCAACCAGGCGGGTGCGCTGGTGCATGTCTACACGGATGGTTCGGTTCACCTGAACCACGGCGGCACGGAGATGGGGCAGGGCCTCTACACCAAGGTCGCACAGGTGGTGGCCGAGGAATTCGGCATCGCGGCGTCCGATGTCCGCATCACCGCCACGACGACGGGCAAGGTGCCCAATACCTCCGCCACTGCGGCATCGTCTGGTGCCGACCTCAACGGCATGGCGGCCAAGGCTGCGGCTTCCACGATCAAGAACCGCCTCATCGATTTCGTGGCAAAGCAGTGGAAGGTGCCGAAGAGTCGTGTCCGCTTCGAAGGCGGCAAGGTGCTGGCCGGCAAGCGTGCCATTGCCTTCGGCGAACTCGCAAGGCAGGCCCACGCCGCTCGCATCTCGCTCTCCTCCACCGGCTACTACGCGACGCCGAAGATTCACTGGGATCGCGCCAAGGCCAAGGGCCGGCCCTTCTTCTACTTCGCCTACGGCGCGTCCTGCTCGGAAGTCACCATCGACACGCTGACCGGCGAGATGACGGTTGATCGCGTCGACATCCTCCACGACGTCGGCCGCTCGCTGAACCCCGGTCTCGACATTGGCCAAGTGGAAGGCGGCTTCGTGCAGGGCATGGGCTGGCTCACCACCGAGGAACTCGTCTTCGACGAACAGGGGCGCCTTCGCACCCACGCGCCGTCCACCTACAAGATCCCCTGTGCCTCCGACGTTCCCGCCGATTTCCGGGTGAAGCTGTTCGAGAGCCGCGGCAACAAGGAGGACACCATCTACCGCTCCAAGGCGGTGGGCGAGCCGCCGCTGATGCTGGGCAATTCGGTATGGACCGCGATCTTCGATGCGATCGCCAGCCTGAAACCCGGTGACATCCCGAAGCTCGACGCGCCCGCAACCCCGGAGGCCATCCTCCGCGCGGTGAAGGGGATGCAGCCATGAAGGTATGGAGCCTCGTCGCACGCGCGCTGGAAACGCAGGGCTCCTGCGCCATGGTCTCCGTCACGCGTGCGGAAGGCTCCGTGCCGCGCGAAGAGGGGGCCCGCATGGTGATCACCCGCGACGGCTTCCATGGCACCATCGGTGGCGGCACGCTGGAGTGGAAGGCCTTGGCCGAGGCACAACGCCTGCTCGGCAAGCACCCCCAGGTGAAGATGCTCACCCAGTCGTTGGGCCCCGATCTCGGCCAGTGCTGCGGCGGCCGGGTGACGCTTGCCATCGAGAGCTTCGATTCGTCTTCTCTGGCAGAGGCGAGGGAACTGGCGGCGCGCGAACAGGCCGGCCCCTTCACCCTCACCAACCGGCTGCCCGGCTTCAAGGAAAACTTCGGCGAGCGGCGCCGCGCCGTACTGGTGTTCGGCGCGGGGCATGTGGGCCGCGCACTGATCCTGTCGCTCGCCCCCTTGCCATTTGACGTCACCTGGGCCGACCCCCGCCCCGAGGCCTTCCCCGGTGCCATGCCGCAGAACGTGACGGGGTTCTCGGGCGACCCGCTGGAAGTGGTGGCCTCAGCCCCCGAAGGCTCCGTTACCTTCATCATGAGCCATTCGCACGCATTGGACCTTCAGATCGCCGATGCCGCTCTCCGCAACCCGCGAATTGCCCATGTCGGCGTGATCGGCAGCGCCACCAAGCGGGCCCGCTTCGAGCGTCGGCTGAGGGACGCGGGTGTGGATAACGCCAGGGTGGAGGCGATGATCTGCCCCATCGGCATCGGCGGCATCCGCTCCAAGCTGCCCGCCGCGATCGCGGTATCGGTCGCAGCACAGCTTATAACCCTCGATGAGGCATTGTCAGCCTCCGCAACCCACGGCATTCTGCCCGCCAGGAACGCTGGCTGATCAATGGAATACCTGCTCGAGGCACTCCACGTCACCAAGGTCTTCGGAACCCTGAAGGCCAATGACGACGTGACTCTCAAGGTGAAGCCGGGCGAGATCCACGCCTTCCTCGGCGAGAATGGCGCAGGCAAGTCCACCCTCGTGAAGATGATCTATGGCGCGTTGCAGCCCACCTCCGGCGAGTTTCGCTGGATGGGGAAGTCCGTGACCATCCCGAGCCCGGCGGCGGCGCGCAAGCTTGGCATCGGTATGGTGTTCCAGCACTTCTCGCTGTTCGAGGCGCTGACGGTTGCCGAGAACATCGCACTGGCCATGCCTGGCGCCTTCGACATGCAGAAGCTGTCGGAGCGCATCACGCGCGTTTCGCGCGATTATGGCCTGCCGCTGGAGCCCACCGCCGTGGTGGCCGACCTTTCGGTGGGCGAGCGCCAGCGGATCGAGATCGTGCGCTGCCTGTTGCAGGAACCGAAGCTGCTGATCATGGACGAGCCCACCGCCGTGCTCACCCCGCAGGAGGCCGACCAGCTTTTCACCACGTTGGCCAGGCTTGCGGGCGAAGGCTGCGCGGTGATCTACATCAGCCATCGGCTGGAGGAGGTGAAGCGCCTCTGCCACAACGTCACCATCCTGCGCCACGGCAAGGTGGTCGCCAACGTCGACCCCCAGACGGAGACGGCGGCGAGCCTCGCCAAGCTGATGGTGGGCGGCGACATTCACGTGGTGAAGAGCGCGCGGGAAGACCAGCGCGGTGCCACACGGCTGAGGCTCGAACATCTCCGGCTTCCCGCCGACGGCCCCTTCTCGGTCGAACTGAAGAACGTTTCTCTCGACGTGAAGGCAGGCGAGGTGGTGGCGGTCGCCGGTGTCGCGGGCAATGGCCAGTCGGAACTCTTCGATGCGGTGTCAGGCGAGCGTGTGCTGGCCTCAGCCGCCATGCTGGTGATCGACGGCAGGCCGATGGGCCTTGAGGGCATCAACGCACGGCGCAATGCCGGTGCCGCCTTCGTGCCGGAGGAGCGGCTTGGCCATGGCGCGGTGCCGGGCTTCACCCTGTCGCAGAACGTGGTGTTGACGCGCCATGCGACTGACGCCACGCTTGTCCGCCACGGCATGGTGAGCCGGGATGGGGCCTTGGCGCTGAGTTCCCGCGTCAGCAAGGAATTCGACGTCCGCAAGGGCAAGCCCGACCCCGAGGCGCGCGCCCTGTCGGGCGGCAACCTGCAGAAATTCGTGGTCGGCCGCGAGCTTGACCGGAGGCCCGGCCTGCTGGTGGTGAACCAGCCGACATGGGGCGTGGATGCGGGTGCTGCGGCCACCATCCGCCAGGCTCTGATTGACCTGGCACGGCAGGGATCGGCGGTGCTCGTCATCAGTCAGGATCTCGATGAAATCTTTGAGGTCGCCGACCGCATCGCCGTCATTTCACGCGGCGAGATGTCCGATCCCTATCCGGCCACCGGGCTCAGTGCAGAGAAGATCGGACTCCTGATGGCGGGCGCGCATGAAGTGAAGGAGCAGGCCCATGCGGCTGGTGCTTGAGAAGAGGCAAGAGCACTCGGTCAAGATGGCGCTGCTGTCGCCTGTCATCGCGCTGTGCCTCACGGTGCTGGCAGGCGGCATCATCTTCGCGTTGCGCGGCCTCAACCCCTTCGAGGCGCTCTACATCTATTTCGTCGAGCCGCTTACCGATCCCTGGGCACGCGAGCAGTTGATCGCCAAGGCCGCTCCGCTGGTGCTGATCGGGGCGGGCCTCGCGATTTGCTACTCCGCCAATGTGTGGAACATCGGTGCCGAGGGCCAGTTCATCGTCGGGGCGCTGCTCGCGGGAATGATCCCTGTCCATTTCACCTCCTGGCAGACGCCGGAGGTGATGGTGGTGATGCTGCTGTTCGGCATCCTGGGCGGCATGGCCTGGGCGGCGCTTCCCGCACTTCTCAAAAACCGGTTCAGCACAAACGAGATACTCACCTCGCTGATGCTTGTTTATGTGGCGCAGTATCTGTTCGACTGGCTGGTGCGCGGGCCCTGGCGCGATCCGCAAGGCTTCAACTTTCCCAAGACCGTCAACTTCGACGGCTGGCAGCTGCTCCCGCGCTGGGGCGACATTCACCTGGGCGCCCTTTTCGCGCTTGTCGTGGCGCTGGTGCTCTTCGTGCTGATGACCAGGACGCTCAAGGGGTTCGAGCTGCAGGTGCTGGGTGCCGCGCCCCGCGCCGGGCGCTTCGCGGGCTTCTCCGGTCGGCGTGCGGTGATGTTCTGCTTCTTGCTCAGCGGCGCGCTCGCCGGGCTTGCCGGGGCAAGCGACGTGATGGGCACGGCAGGCCAGCTCCAGACGCCGTATTCGCCGAACTACGGCTTCGTCGCCATCATCGTGGCCTTCCTCGGGAGGCTCAATCCCCTTGGCGTCGTCCTGGCCGGACTTCTGCTGGCGTTGAGCTTCATCGGTGGCGAAAGCGTTCAGGTGACTCTCGGCATCTCGGACAAGATCGCCAAGGTGTTCCAGGGCATCCTGCTGTTCTTCCTGCTCGCCTGCGACACGTTGATCCTCTACCGCGTGCGCGTCGAGGCGGCGCGGCCTGACGCGGCCAAGGTTGCGGGTTAGGGCCATGGATCCGAGCGTCATCTTCATCATCCTGACAGCGGCAACACCGCTCCTCTTCGCGGCCCTGGGCGAACTGGTGGTCGAGCGTTCGGGCGTTCTCAATCTGGGCGTCGAGGGCATGATGGTCATGGGTGCCGTCTGCGGCTTTGGTGCAGCGCTCTACACGGGCTCGGCGTGGATCGGCCTTTTTGCCGCCATGGCTGCAGGCATGATCATGTCGCTGCTGTTCGGCTTCCTCACCCTGACCCTGGTGTCGAACCAGGTCGCCACCGGCCTCGCCTTGACCCTGCTCGGCCTTGGCCTTTCGGGGCAGATCGGCGAGGCCTTCGTGGGCCAGCCTGGTGTCAAGCTTCCCAGCATCGGCGGCATCGATCCGCTGATCCCGCTCGGCGTGGTATTGACGGCGGCGGTATCCTGGTTTCTGTTCCGGACCAAGGCAGGACTCGTGGTCCGCGCGGTGGGCGACAGCCACGCCTCTGCCCACGCGTTGGGCTACGACGTCATCAAGGTGCGCTATGCCTGCGTGCTGTTCGGGGGCGCCTGCGCGGGGGTTGCCGGGGGCTACCTGTCGCTCGTATACACGCCCCAGTGGATCGAGAACATGACATCCGGCCGCGGCTGGATCGCGCTGGCACTGGTGGTTTTTGCCTCATGGCTGCCCTGGCGCACGCTGCTCGGTGCCTATCTGTTCGGCACGATCTCGATTCTTTCCTTCGTGGTGCAAACAAAAGGGTGGGGAATACCCTCTCAGTTCTTGTCTTCCTTGCCCTATCTCGTCACCATCCTCGTTCTCGTGATCATCTCCGGCAACCGGATGATGATGAGAAAGAACACGCCGGCCTCGTTGGGCCGGCCGTTTGTGCCTGACCGTTGAAAAAACTGAACAAGGAGACGTTCAACATGAAGAAACTGCTCATGTCGGCTGCGGCCGCCATTCTGGCGATTGGAGCCGCCTCGGCATCGGCCTCGGCTGCCACCAAAGCCTGCTGGGTCTATGTCGGTCCGATCGAGGATTTCGGCTGGACCTATCAGCACCATCAGGGACTTGAGGCCGTCAAGGCCGCCTATGGCGACAAGGTCGAGACCGCCTATGTGGCGAGCGTGCCGGAAGCCGATTCCGAGCGCGCCATCGAGCGCCTCGCGCGTGACGGCTGCAACATCATCTTCACCACCTCGTTCGGCTTCATGGAGCCCACGCTGAAGGTGGCCAAGAAGTTTCCGGACGTGAAGTTCGAGCATGCCACCGGCTACAAGACCGCCGAGAACGTGACGACCTACAACGCCAAGTTCCACGAAGGCCGCTACGTGATCGGCCAGATCGCCGCCAAGATGTCGAAGACGGGCACGGCCGGTTACATTGCCTCCTTCCCGATCCCGGAAGTCATCGCCGGCATCAACGCCTTCATGCTGGGTGCCCAGTCGGTGAACCCCGACTTCAAGGTCAAGATCGTGTGGGCCAACACCTGGTTCGATCCGGGCAAGGAAGCGGACGCCGCCAAGGTGCTGCTCAGCCAGGGTGCGGACGTGCTGTCGCAGCACACGGATTCCGCGGCTCCGCTGCAGGAAGCTGAAAAGGCCGGTGCAGTGGGCTTCGGCCAGGCATCCGACATGATCAAGTTCGCGCCCAAGTCCCAGCTCACCGCGATCGTCGACAATTGGGCGCCCTATTATGTCCGTCGCGTCGGTCAGGTGCTCGATGGCACGTGGAAGTCCGAATCCTCGTGGGATGGCATGGCCGAAGGCACCGTCGGCCTCGCCCCCTACACCAACGTGCCGGATGACGTCGCGAAGGCCGCGGCCGAAACCGCCGAGGCCATCAAGACGGGCAAGATGCACCCCTTCACAGGCCCCATCACCAAGCAGGATGGGACAGTCGTGGGCGAGGCCGGCAAGCCGCTGGCCGATGGCGACATCCTCGGCATGAACTGGTACGTCAAGGGCATCGACGACAAGCTGCCGCAGTAAGCGCGGTCCCACAACACCAGCGCCTGCCGCGGGAGCGATCCCCGGCAGGCGTATTCATGAGGAGCCTCTGGACTTGGAGCCGTTCATCGCCGACTGGCTTGATTTCGTGATTCGCTGGGGCCACATGGTCGCCGGCATCGCGTGGATCGGCACGTCATTCTATTTCGTGGCGCTCGACTTCTCGCTGAAGACGCGGGACGGCCTGCCTGAAGGCGTGCGCGGCGAGGCGTGGGAGGTGCACGGCGGCGGCTTTTATCACGTGCAGAAATACCTCTCGGCCCCGTCCACCCTTCCTGAGCACCTCACATGGTTCAAATGGGAGGCCTATCTCACCTGGGTGACGGGCTTCTTCCTGCTTGTCGTCGTCTATTACTTCAACGCCAGCGCCAACCTCATCGACCCTGCCGTTGCCGATCTCGCGCCATTGCAGGCCATCGTCATCTCGCTGGTCTCCATCGTCGCCGGCTGGGCGATCTACGATGGGCTCTGCCGATCACCCATCGGGCAGAAGACGGGGCTGCTGGCCGCCTGCCTCCTCGCGCTGATCCTTGGCTTCGCATACATTTTCACGCACCTTTTTTCCGGGCGCGGTGCTTTCATCCATGTCGGCGTCATCACCGGCACCATCATGGCGGCGAATGTCTTCATGGTAATCATTCCCAACCAGCGCAAGATCACCCGCGCCCTCATCAAGGGCGAGGTGCCGGACCCGCGCTTGGGCGTCATCGGCAAGCAGCGCTCGCTGCACAACACCTATCTGACGCTGCCGGTGCTGCTGATGATGGTGTCGAACCATTTCGCCATGCTCACCAACGCGCCGAATGCATGGATCCTCGTCGGCCTCATCTTCATCGGCGGTGCCGCACTCCGGCACTTCCTGGTGCGTCACGAGGTGGGCGACCCGCTGTCGAAGATCGCCTGGACGCTGCCGGTCATTTTTGTTGCCCTCGGCGGTGCTTGGCTGCTCTCTTCTTCGCCGCTGTTCTCGCTGGAGTGGGCCAACCTGTTCATCCGCTGGGGTCACATGATCGCCGGCATCGCGTGGATCGGCACGTCCTTCTATTTCGTGGCGCTGGATTTCTCGCTCCGCAAGGAAACCTCCATGCCACCCGGCGTCGGTGGCGAGGTGTGGGAGGTGCACGGCGGCGGATTCTACCACGTGCGAAAGTACCTCACCGCGCCCGAGACGCTGCCCAAGGACCTGATCTGGTTCAAATGGGAGGCCTATCTCACCTGGGTAACGGGCTTCCTGCTGCTGGTCGTGCTCTACTACCTGCAGGCCGAAAGCTACCTGATTGACCCGAACGTGATGCCGCTCACGCAATGGCAGGCCATCGGCATCTCGGTGGCGAGCCTCATCCTCGGCTGGCTGCTCTACACGGCGCTCTGCAAGTCGCCCGTCGGGCGTGGCACGGGCCTGCTGGCGGCCTGCCTGTTCGTCATGCTGCTGGCCTTCGCCTATGGCTACACCCATGTCTTTTCGGGGCGAGGGGCCTTCATCCACATCGGCGCGCTGATCGGCACCATCATGGCGGCCAACGTCTTCATGGTGATCATCCCCAACCAGCGCAAGATTACCGCCGCGCTGTTGAAGGGCGAGAAGCCGGACCCGCGGTTGGGTGCCATCGGCAAGCAGCGCTCGCTGCACAACACCTACCTCACGCTGCCGGTGCTGGCGATGATGGTGTCGAACCATGTGCCGATGATCACCGACAATGCCCATGCCTGGGTGCTGGCGGGTCTCGTCATCCTCGCTGGCGGCTTGGCGCGGCACTTCCTGGTGCGCACCGAGGTGGGGGACCGCCATGCCGACCTCGCCTGGACGCTGCCGCTCATTGGTGCGGCGCTGGCGCTCGGGCTCATCATCACCCAACCGGGCAAGCTCGTGCTCTTCCCCGGCGAGGTGGCAGATGTCGAGGCGCTCTCAATCGTGCAGGCCCGCTGCGCCTCCTGCCATGCAGCGCAGCCGACGGATGCCACGATCAAGGTGGCGCCCAAGGGTGTCCACCTCGAAACCCTCGAGCAGCTGAAGCGCTACGCCGCCCAGATCCAGGTGCAGGCGGTGCAGAACAAGGCCATGCCGCTGGCCAACCGCACCGGCATGCTGGATGAGGAACGCGCCAAGCTCGGAACATGGATCGCCAGGCAATGATGAGCATCGCTGACGTCAATGCCATGAGCCCGAAAGCCTTCATCGCGGCCTTCGGCGATGTGGCCGAACACTCCCCCTGGGTAGCGCGCGAGGTGGATGCAACGCGGCCCTTCGCCAGCTGCGAGGCGCTGGTGATGCACTTCGAAGCGGCGATCCGTGCTGCCAACCACGATGCGCAGTTGGCGCTCATCCGCGCCCACCCTGACCTCGCCACGAAAGCGAAGCTTACGGAGGACTCGTCGAAAGAGCAGGCCGGTGCCGGGCTGAACAGGCTGACCGCCGATGAGTTCGCCCGCTTCACCAGTCTCAACACTGCTTACAAGCAGCGCTTCGGCTTTCCCTTCATCTTCGCGGTCAAGGGTGCCACCAAGCACATGATCCTCGGCAGCTTCGAAGCGCGCGTCGGCAATGACCTGGCAGTGGAATTCGAGACAGCGCTGAGCCAAGTCTGCCGCATCTTCCGCTTCCGGATCGAGGACAGGGTATCGCCATGACGCGGGTCATCAAGGGTCAGACGCTGAGTTTCGACGCTGACGGAAAGGCCGTGCACGAGAGCAGGGGTGCCATCGCCATTGGCGATGACGGTGTCATCCTGTGGGCCGGCCCGCAGCCGCTGCTGCCACAGGGCTTCCAGCAGGTGGAAACAGACGACCATGGCGACATGCTCGTCATGCCGGGCTTCATCGATGCCCACATCCACTTCCCCCAGTACCGCATGCTTGCCGCACCGGGGAAGGACCTGCTGGACTGGCTCACCCGCTTCACCTTCCCGGAGGAAAGCCGCTACGCCGATGGCGAATATGCCCGGGCCGCCGCGCAGCTCTTCCTGTCGCGGCTGTTCCAGCACGGCACCACCTCCGCCTTGGCCTTCTGTTCGGTGCACAAGACCTGCGCCGATGCGCTCTTCGCCGCGGCGCAGGATGCCGGCATGGCACTCGTCACCGGCAAGACCATGATGGATCGAAACGCCATCCCCGCCGTCGAGGACACGCCCGAGACGGGCGCGCGCGAGACTGTGGAGCTCTACGAAAAGTGGCACGGCAAGGGCCGCCTGCGCTATGCGGTGACGCCGCGCTTCGCACCCACCTCGTCGGACGCGCAGCTGAAGGTCTCCGGCGAATTGCTGGCGTCTCTCCCCGGCGCGCTCATGCAGACGCATCTGTCAGAAAGCCCGCGCGAGATCGCCCTCGTGAAGGAGCTGTTTCCCTGGTCGAAGGACTATACCGACGTCTACGACCACTTCGGCCTGCTGAGCGACCGCAGCCTCTTCGCCCACGGCATCCACCTCTCGGAACGTGAATGCGCGCGGCTGTCGGAGTCGGGTTCCACGGTGGTGCATTGCCCCACCTCCAACACCTTCCTCGGCTCGGGCTTGATGTCCATGCCGTGGCTGCGGGAGAAGGCTCGGCCCGTGCATCTCGGTGTTGCCACCGATGTGGGCGGCGGCACCAGCTATTCGATGCTGGCGACCTTGGGCGAGGCCTACAAGGTGCAGATGCTGGCTGGCTACAAGCCCTCGGCCCATGAGCTTTTCGCCATGGCCACGCGCGGCAACGCCGGACGGCTGAAGATCGAACACGAGACGGGTGCACTGGAGCACGGCAAGTTCGCTGATATCGTGGTGCTGGACCCGAAGGCGACGCCCGTGCTCGCCAGCCGCCAGGAACTCTCGATGTCACTCGAAGACGTGCTGTTCTCGCTGATGATCCTTGGCGACGACCGCGCGGTGAAAGCCACCTACGTGAAGGGCCGCAAGGTCCACGAGCGCGTTACGGCGTGAGGCCGAAGACCTCACCATCACCGAGACACACCTCGTCCAGATTGTTGCCCGGCCCCTTGCGGTCGATGATGAGGAAGCGGCTGCCGGCGTCCATCACCAGCAGCGGGTGGTGCCACACGTTGCGGGCATAGTTGACGCCCTGTTGCCCGGTGGCAGTGAAGGCGCGGTAACTCGAATGGTCGTGCACATCCTCTGCCACCAGAACAAGCCACGGCCTGTCCTGCAGGGGCAGGAAGGCCTGGCTGCCCAGCGGGTGGCGCTCCATCAGCTTGATCGCGATCGGTGCCGGTCGCGGCTGGCCGAGGAACAGGCTGACGTTCGTCGTGCCGCCCTCTGCTGCCACGTCCACGAGGCACAGGTCATTGAAGCGCTCGGTGAAGCCCTGGTTGATGGTGTAATGGGCAGAGCCCTCCATCTCGATCACGTCACCAAAGGGCTTGAAGCCCTCGCGCGTCAGGGGAACAGGCCGCAAGATCCTCATCACGTGATCCGGCAGGAGATGGTGCCAAGCACGCCATAGTCGATGGTCACCGCGTCTCCGGGCGTCACCGCCATTGGCACGATGCAGGTGCCTGTGGTCACGAACTGACCGGCCTTCACCCCACCGCAATAGGTGGACGCCTCGTTGACGAACCAGGTGAGCGCCTTCCGCGGATCACCCAGCACCGCCCTGCCGGTGCCCTCGGCCTTCACCGCATCATTGAGAAGTCCCTTCACCGCATGCGAGGAGAGATCGAGGTCGCGCCACGGCCTGTCCACCGCTGGCCCGAGCACCAGCCACGAGGCGCAGGCCGTGTCGGCGATGAGCTGCGCGGCACCCACCTTGGTGAAATCCACGTAGCGGCTGTCCGGAACCTCGATGGAAAGATGCAGCGAGCCCACGGCATCCAGCACCTCGTCCTGCGTGTAGGGCACGGCGCGCGGGGCCAGGTCCTTCGCGAAGCCGAAGGCGAATTCGGCCTCCGCCACGCGCATGATGTTGTCGCCCAGCGTGACGCTTGCACCCTCCGGCAGCAGCCTGCTCTTCAGGATGCGGCCGATGATCGGCCCGTCCACGTTGATGTGTTTCTGCCCCGCCTCGCTGGTGGCGGCGATCTTCCAGCCGGCAACCGTGCTGCCGCTGCGCGCCGCGACTGCGGCAGCGGCGTCATAGCCTTCGCCACGGCTCTGCGGGCGCAGGGCTTCGGGCAATTCGGTGATGCGCGTGGTTGCGGCCCAGTTCTTCAGCAGAAGATCCGCCGCCGCGGCATGGTCCGTCATGTTCACGCTCCAAGCTTCTTCAGGATGTCGGCAAAGCGCGGGTGATCGCGCAGCACGTCGAGGTCGCTGTCATGCAACATGTATTCCTGCAGCGAACGCAGCGTCGAGGGTCCCATGATGCGCTCCAGCCGGTCCATCGCCAGATCCGCCTCACCGAGGATCGCGAAGGCACAGGCGATGTTGTAGTGCATGTAGAAATCGTCGGGCTCGATGATCGAGGCGCGCTCCGCCCAGTCGCGCGTGCGGTCGCTCTCGCCCAGCGCGGCCAGCAGGCCAGCACCGAAGGCCAGCGCATCGGCATCGTCCGGTCGCTCGGCGACGGCTGCCTCGGTGCGCGCCAGTGCCGCCTTGGCGGCCGCACGCATGTCTTCCAGTTTGCCCAGCGACTGGAAGCACATGGATTGCAGGCCGAGCGCGCGGAAGTCCTCGCTCTTCACTTGTGCGGCCTTGCCGAAGAGATCCGCCGCCTTGCCATATTGTCCGCGGTTGAAGCAGTTGCGGCCATAGAAGAAATAGGCCTCGAACAGGTTGGGCTTCAGCGACAGGGCGCGCTCGAAGCTTGCCTCCGCCTCCTCGTAGCGGCCCGCCGTATAGAGGGCGAGGCCCTTGGAGGCGTGCGCCTCTGCGAGGTTGGCGTCGATGGTCAACGCGCGCTCGCTCTGCTCGAAAATTTCGTTGGTGGTGATGGAGGTGTCGCCCGCATCAAGCAGGTGCGAGTTGCAGTCGGCGATGCCGGCGTGGGCCGCGGCATAGTCGTGCTCGATGTCGAGCGCGCGCTGGAACATCTGCTTGGCCAGCCTCAGGAAGCGCCGTGTGTGACCGCGGTGGAAAAAACTGCGGCCCATCAGGTAGAAGCGATAGGCCTCGCTGTTGTAGGTCGGGCGCTGCGAAATGGTCTCGCGCTCCTGCGGCAGCATCTTGAGGCGCAGCGCGTCGACGATGGCGTGCGAGATGTCGTCCTGCAGCTCGAAGATGTCCTCGAACTTGCGGTCGTAGCGCTCGGCCCAGACATGGCCGTTGGTGCGCCCGTCGATCAGCTGCGCGGTGATGCGCACCCGGTCGTTCACCTTGCGCACGCTGCCTTCAAGCAGATACTGCACGCCCAGCCTCGAGGCCACGCGGTCAAGGTCCTCGGAGCTGCCCTTGTAGGTGAAGGCAGTGTTGCGCGACACCACGAACAGCGCGGAGATCTTCGAGAGATCGGTGATGATGTCCTCGGTGATGCCGTCGCTGAAATAATCCTGCTCGGGGTCGCCCGACATGTTGACGAAGGGCAGCACCGCAATCGAGGCCTGGTGTTCGCCGCTGCCGCGCCGCTTTGGCTGGTTGAGCGTGCTGCCCGCCACGCGCCAGGCCTGGGTGAGGCCGGATGTGTCCTTCAGCTGGCGCTTGCCCGCATCCTCGAAGACCAGCGGCAGCTGGCGGTTCACCTGCTGGTACACTGTCTCGGACACGAAGATGCTGCCGGGCTCCGCAATGGCCTGCAGGCGGGAGGCAACGTTGACGCCGTCGCCGAACACGTCGTTCTGCTCGACGATCACATCCGAGAGGTTGATGCCGATGCGGAAGCTCATGCGCCGGTCGTCCGGCAGATTGGCGTTGCGCGCCTCGGAGGCCTGCTGCATCTCGGCGGCGAAGCTTACGGCATTCACCACGCTGCCGAACTCGGCCAGGAAGCCGTCGCCCAGCGTCTTGACGATGCGTCCACTTGCCTTGGCAATCAGCGGATCGATGATGGCGGACTGCCGCGCCATCAGCTCGGCCAGCGTGCCCGCTTCGTCGCGCTCCATCAGCCGCGAATAGCCCGCGACATCGGCCGAGAGGATTGTCGTGAGACGCCGTTCCAAGTCAGGCACTCCGGGGCAGACGGTTGTAGGCGTTCAAACTACGGTGAACATTCAGTCTTAGCAATTTGATTTCGCGGGATGAATCAGGTTGCAGCCGCCGCCCGTCCTTGACAGGGGCTGGGGCGGGTCACACTATCGTCTGAACAACAGGCAAGGAACCGCAGGCGTGTATGCCAGGCCGAGGACGATCGAGGAAGCAACGCGCGCCATGGCCACGCCGGGGGCGCTGGCGCTGGGCGGCGGCACCGACGTCTATCCCGCCCATGTCGGCAGGCCGCTGTCGCGCCCCATCGTCGACCTGTCGCGCGTCGAAGGCCTGCGCGGCATCACCCACACGGCTGATGCCTTCCGCCTTGGCGCCGCCACCACCTGGACCGACATCGTGCGCGCCGAGCTGCCGCCCGCTTTCGACGGGCTGAAGGCCGCAGCCCGCGAGGTGGGCTCCATCCAGATCCAGAACCGCGGCACCATTGCCGGCAACCTGTGCAATGCCTCGCCCGCGGCTGATGGCGTGCCGCCGCTGCTCAGCCTTGATGCCAGCGTGGAACTGGCCTCGCCCGAAGGGCGGCGGGTGTTGCCGCTCTCCGCCTTCATCACCGGCTATCGCCGCACGGCACTGGGGCCGGGCGAGTTCGTCACCGCCGTTCTGGTGCCGAGCCCCGCGTCCACGGCGCGCTCCGCCTTCGTGAAACTCGGCGCTAGGCGCTATCTGGTGATCTCCATCCTGATGGCGGCGGCGGTGATCGAAACGGATGCGCAGGGCCGCATCCTGCAGGTTGCCGTGGCGGTGGGGTCGGCCTCGCCGGTGGCGCAGCGCCTGCCCGATCTTGAAGCCGAGCTTCGCGGATTTGGCGGAAGGCCATCCGCCATCCTGACGCCTCGCCACCTCGCAGGGCTGGCCCCGATCGACGACGTGCGCGCCACCGCCGCCTACCGGCTGGAGGCCGCACTCTCGGCCGTTGGCGAGGCGCTGGACCTTGCAGCGGGGCTCTCGTGATTTCCTTTGAACTGAATGGCACGGCCGCCAGCAGCGATGCCGCCCCCGCCACCCGCCTCAGCGAGGTGCTGCGCGTGCATCTGGGCCAGACGGGCACCAAGAGCGGCTGCGATGCAGGCGACTGCGGCGCCTGCACGGTGCTGATCGATGGTGAGCCCGCCTGCGCCTGCCTCGTGTCCGCCGCCCAGGCGGAAGGCGCGAGCATCACCACCATCGAGGGCTTGAAGGCCTCGCCTCGCGGTGCGTTGCTGCAGCAGGCCTTTCTGGCGCGGGGTGCCGCTCAATGCGGCATCTGCACGCCCGGCATGCTGGTGGCCGCCGTGGCGCTGCTGGAGCGCGAGGCGGCGCCAACGCGCAGCATGATTGAGGATGCCCTGGGCGGCGTACTCTGCCGCTGCACTGGCTATGCCAAGATCATCGACGCGGTTGCTGACGCGGCCAGCGGCACCATTCACGCTGAAGCTCCGCCGGAGCAGGGCCGCGCGGTGGGCGCGCGCATCACAAGGCTCGATGGCGGGCCGAAGGTGGCGGGCACCGAGGCCTATGGCGCGGATGCCGTCCCGGCTGATGCGCTATGGGTCAGGGCCGTCCGCTCGCCGCACCATCGCGCCGGCTTCCGGCTGGGCGACATCGCGGCGTTCATCGCCGCACATCCCGGCGTGGTGCGTGTGCTTACCGCGGCGGACATTCCAGGCCGCAACATCTTCGGCGTCATCCCGCCCTTCGCCGACCAGCCGGTCTTCGCGGAAGGTGAGGCACGCTTCCGCGGCGAAGCCGTTGCCGCCGTGGTTGGCACGCGTGCCGCAATCGAGGCGCTCGAGCTTTCCACATTCCCCGTCACGTGGGAGGAGCGCCAGGCGGTCCTCACAATCGCGGCCGCGCTTGATCCCGCAGCACCTCAGCTCCACGAAAAGCGCCCCGGCAATATTCTCGTGCGGGGTCACGTGGAGAAGGGCGATGTGCAGGCAGCGCTGGCATCCGGTGCCGTCACCGTCGAAGGCACCTTCGAAACCGCCTTCGTCGAGCACGCATATATCGAGCCGGAGGCCGGCTGGGCCAGGCGCGTGGGCGACAGGATCGAGATCACCGCCTCCACCCAGGCGCCCTACATGGACCGAGATGACACGGCCGCCATCATGGGCCTGCCGCCGGAGTCCATTCGCATCATTCCCTCCGCCTGTGGCGGTGGCTTCGGCTCCAAGCTCGATCTTTCGGTGCAGCCCTATGTGGCGCTCGCGGCCTGGCTCACCGGGCAGCCCGCCGCCATGGTTTACACCAGGCCGGAGTCGCTGCAGTCCACCACCAAGCGCCACCCTGCCATCATGCGGTCGCGCATGGCTGCCTCGCCTGAGGGCAACCTTCTCGCCATGGATTTCGAGGGCGACTTCAACACCGGCGCCTATTCCTCCTGGGGCCCGACGGTGGCCAACCGCGTGCCGGTGCATGCCTCGGGGCCTTACGGTGTGCCGAACTACCGCGCCAACACCCGCGCCGTGCTCACCCACTGTGTGCCGAGCGGCGCATTCCGCGGCTTCGGCGTGCCGCAAACGGTGGTGGCGCAGGAGCAGATGCTGGACATGCTGGCAGAAAAACTGGGGTTGGACGCCCTCGACTTCCGCATCCGCAACGCGCTGACCGACACCACCCCCACCGTCACCGGCCAGGTGATGGGCGACGGCGTCGGCATCCGCGACTGCTTCGAGGCATTGCAGTCGCGGTGGACGGACTGGCGCCGCGCGGCGGAGGCGTTCAACGCCACGAGCGGCAGGTACAAGCGCGGCGTCGGCGTGGCAGGCATGTTCTATGGCTGTGGCAACACCTCGCTGCCCAACCCCTCCACCATCCGCTTCGGCCTGAAGCCGGATGGCCGCCTGTCGCTGCACCAGGGCGCGGTGGACATCGGCCAGGGCTCCAACACCGTGATCGCACAGATCGCGGCCGATGCGCTGGGCCTGCCGCTGTCGCTCATCGATCTCGTCTCGCCCGACACCGACCTGACGCCCGATTGCGGCAAGACCTCCGCCTCGCGCCAGACCTTCGTCACCGGCACGGCGGCGGAGCGCGCGGGCCGTGCGCTCCGCCACATGCTGCTCAGGCTTGCCAATGCGGGCGAGGGGGCAACTCTGTCGCTCGACAATGGCAAGTTGGTGGTGCGCGGGGATACGGTGGTTCACACCATCGACCTCGCGGGCCTGCCGCGTGACGGCCTTGGCTATGTGCAATGCGCCGAGGAAACCTTCGACCCGCCCACCTCGCCGCTCGATGCCAATGGCCAGGGCGTGCCCTATGCCGTCTATGGCTATGGCGCGCATCTGGCCGAGGTCGAGGTCGACACGCGGCTGGGCCGCGTGCACGTGCTGCGCATCGCGGCGGCGCATGACGTGGGCCGCGCCATCAACCCCGTGCTGGTCGAGGGCCAGATCGAGGGCGGCGTGGCACAGGGCATCGGCATGGCACTGATGGAGGAGTTCACGCCGGGCCGTGGCGAGAACCTGCACGACTATCTGATCCCGACGATCGGCGACGTGCCGCCCATCGAGTCGATCCTCGTCGAGCGCGCCTCGTCGGCAGGGCCGTTCGGCGCCAAGGGCATCGGCGAGCAGGCGCTGATCCCCACAGCCCCCGCCATCCTCAATGCCATCCACCATGCCACGGGCGCGCGCATCACGCGGATTCCCGCCACGCCCGACCGTGTGCTGGCGGCACTCAGGAAGCCTGCCCCATGACCCGCATGCAGGCGCGCATGCTGCCCGATGGCCGCAGGCTGCACCTGAATGACGGCCCGATCGATCTCATCGTCAGCGCCGAGGGTGATGCGGCGGATGTGGGCCTGGCCTATGCCGCGGTGCATGCGCGCTTCGCCACCGTGCTGGACGAACTCTGCGCCGAGCTGCCGCTTTTGCGCCAGGCGGTCGGTGGGGAACCTGAGGGTGCCGTTGCCCGCCGCATGTGGCAGGCCACCTTGCCGCTCGGGCGCCATGCCTTCATCACGCCCATGGCCGCGGTGGCGGGCAGCGTCGCCGAGGAGATGCTGGCGGCCATGTGCGCGGCCGCACCGCTCGCCCGCGCCTTCGTCAACAATGGCGGCGACATCGCGCTCCACCTCGCGCCGGGCCAGCACTATGACATCGGCCTCGTTGACCGGCCGGACCGGCCGTCGCTGTTCTCCACCGCGCGCATCGCGGCCGAGGACCAGGTGCGGGGCATCGCCACCAGCGGCTGGCGCGGCCGCTCCTTTTCGCTGGGCATCGCGGACGCAGTGACCGTGCTTGCGGAGCGCGCCTCGTTGGCCGACGCTGCCGCCACGCTCATTGCCAATGCCGTGGACCTGCCGCACCACCCCGCCGTCACCCGCGTGGCTGCGGCCCAGCTCCAACCGGACAACGACCTCGGGTCGCGGCCCGTCACCCGCAGCGTCGGCGCCTTGCGCGGCAATGAAATTGCCGCCGCACTCAATGCTGGTGTAGCCTTTGGCGAAACACTGCTGCGCGAGGGGCGGATCATCGCCGCAGCGCTGCACCTTGCGGGTGAGACCCGCACCCTTGGGAGGATCGATGCCGGAAGTGAAGGTCAGGAAGTTTCTCGTCTCGGTCGAGGAGATCCATCATGAGGGGGGCCCACCCGTCGCCGTGCCGCCGAAGCGGGGCGTGATCCTGGCCGTGGTCGAGAACCCCTATGCCGGGGCCTTCCATGAGGACATCCTGCCCTTCATGGAGGACCTGAAGCCGCTGGGCCTCGAAATGGCGCGTCGCCTTCTGGCCGCACTCGGTGGCGACCCCAAATCCATCGAGGGCTATGGCAAGGGCTCCATCGTCGGTGAGGCAGGCGAGCTCGAGCATGCCGCCCTGTGGCATGCGCCGGGCGGCTACTCGATGCGCGAGGTGCTGGGCGGCGCCAGGGCCATCGTGCCGTCGGCCAAGAAGGTGGGGGGCCCGGGCACCAGGCTCGACATTCCGGTCACCCACGTCAACGCCTCCTATGTGAGGAGCCACTTCGATTCGGTCGAGGCCGGCATCACCGATGCGCCGCGCGCCAACGAGCTTGTGCTGGGTCTGGTGATGACCACGGGTCCGCGCGTTCATGCCCGCGCCGGCGGTCTGGCCGTGGCGGACGTAAAAGGAGAGGATGGACTGCGATGAAGGCGAAGATCCGCAAGATCATGACCGTGGTTGACGAGACGCTGACCGAGCAGGGTCAGGCCGTCTCCCCACCCATCCGGCGCGCCGCGGCGATCGCCGTCATCGCCAACCCCTTTGCAGGAAAATTTCAGGAAGACCTGTCAGAGCTGATCGACATCGGCGAAGAGCTCGGCCAGGTGCTGGCGGAGCGTGCAGTTGCCGCTCTGGGTGTCTCGGGCAGCAACGTGGAAAGCTACGGCAAGGCAGCGGCGGTGGGTGAAAACGGCGAACTGGAACACGCCGCCGCTCTCCTTCATCCCAAGTTGGGCGCGCCCTTCCGCAAGGTGCTGGGCAAGGGTGCCGCCCTCATCCCGTCCTCCAAGAAGCGCGGCGGCATGGGCGTGGCGCTGGACATTCCGCTGGGCCACAAGGACGCCGCCTTCGTGCGGAGCCATTTCGACGGCATGGAGGTGCGTGTGAGCGATGCGCCGCGCGCTAACGAAATCGTGATCGCCCTGGCAGTCACCACCGGCGGCCGCCCCCTGCCGCGCGTGGGTGGGTTGCAGGCAACTGAAATAAAAGGTGAAGACGGTCTTAGATAAAGTTTTTACATATATACTAATTTCCATATAATAAACAACCCCACTCAGGCCCATTCTTCGCTCCTCGGCGAATTGGCCATGTAAAAAACACGGATTGTAACCCTTCCGGGAATCGATTACCATTTTCTCTATAATAATCGATGTCAATTTGCGCCCGGGGAAGTCGTGCAGAGCTTTGCGAGGGAGCTGCGGTTACACTGTGCCCGGAAGGGAAGCATCGCCCAACTGTGCAAGGCCACGGGCATCAACCGCCAGCAATTCAACAAATATCTCGCGGGGCAAATTCTTCCGAACGCGCGCACGATGCGCAAGATCTGCGTCTATCTCGGTGTCAGCGAAGCGCAGTTGATGGCGGGCTACACCCCGGCCCGCGCCAGCGAACTTTCGTCAACCCAGCTGGAAATCGATTTTTTGCCCGGACCCACCAGCGGCGCGAACCATGCTGTGTTGCCGAACGGCTATTATGCTTCCTATCTCCCGGTTTACGGCCACCCGAATCTGGTGGCGTGCTGGCTGGTTCACATCCGCAGTCAGTCCGATGGCGGGCAAGCTCACACCTGCCGCCTTCACATTCACGGCGGAAGGGCCATGGGCTATTCGGCCGATCACCTCCGCTACAGTGGTTATGTGAGGTATGGCGCGCATGACGCCTGCCTGGTCAGCACGTCCGTGGCGGGCCTGCCGCTGCAGGGC
>JBEARP010000195.1:0-6658 GCA_041163105.1 Pseudomonadota bacterium | reverse complement strand
TCCCGGCGCTGAAGCGACTGCTGGACGAGGCGGGCTTCTGCGCCCTCGTGATCGCGCAGGGGGATCGCATCGTGCTTGAACGCCATGCCCAGGACTTCGCCACCAACCGCCTGCACAGCATGCAGTCCATCACCAAGACCTTCGCGCATCTGGCGCTCGGAAGGCTCGTTGAGACGGGGCTGGTGAACCCCGCCCGCCTGGTCGGCTTCTATGTGCCGGAAGCCGGTGATGCCTATGCGCGGGCCAGCGTGCAGCAGGTGCTGGACATGGATATCGCCAGTAATTTCGAGGAAGACTATGCCGCTCCCTATGCGCCCTGCCCGGCGCGCGGCGAACCCGTGGGCTATGCCAGGCAGGAGATCGCCATGGGGTGGCGGCTGCCGCCTGATGGCGAGGCGGAATTCGGCGTGCGCAGTTTCGCCGCGGGGTTGGTGTCTGCACCGAGGAGCGATGGCCGCACCACGCGCTATGCCTCCCCCAACACCGACATGCTGGGGTGGGTCATCGAACGCGCCAGCGGCCGAAGCCTTGCCTCGCATGTAGATGAGATCGTTGCCGAAGCGGGGCTCGCGGCGACGTTCCACGTATCGGCGGACTGCGAGGGCGTGCCGGTGCTGAGTGGCGGCGGGATGATGACGGCACGCGACCTTGCACGCTATGGACTGCTGATTGCACGGCGCGGCGGTGCCTTAATGCGCGACGCAATGAGCGGTGCTGGAACCCGCTATGGCGGTTCACCAACAGTGCGCTACAGGAACCACCTGATGAGCAATGGCACATGGGTTGGCCACCCCGGCTATGCCGGGCAGTTCCTCATGGTCGATCCGGCCAAGCAGGCCGCGGCGGCCTTTTTCAGCGTGCTCGAAACCGCGTATGGCGAGCGCGAGGGCTATTTCGCCGATGTGATGTCCGGCCTTGAAACCGTGCTGCAGCAGTTGAACTGAGGCGCGGCGAATTCCCTGCGATGCTGTCGGAATTCTTACAACTCTGCCCCTGTCTGCGAAAGACACTCCGAAAAATGCTCGCAGTAGCACCAGACGCCAGGAGGGACTGCCATGAAATTCCAGCTCGCGATCAATCTTGAACGTATGGACGACAGCCTCGACATGCGCGAGGTCGCCCGCCATACGCTGGAGATGGTGCAGATGGCGGAGGATGGCGGGTTCCACATCGTCTGGTCGGCCGAGCACCATGCCCTCGAAATGACCATCGCACCGGATCCCTTCCAGATCCTCACCTGGTGGGGCGCGCATACCTCAAAGATCAGGCTCGGCACGGCGGTGGCGGTGGCCCCCTACTGGCACCCGATCAAGCTTGCGGGCGAAGCGGCCTTCACCGACCTCATCACCGGCGGCCGTCTCGAGTTCGGCATCGGTTCCGGCGCCTACCAGCGCGAGTTCGACCGCATGTATCCCGGCCTCAAGCAGACAGACGGCTGGAAATACATGCAGGAGATGCTGCCTGCCGTACTAGCCCTTTGGCGGGGTGACTATGAGCACAAGGGCGAGTTCTGGCAGTTCCCTACCTCCACCTCAGTGCCCAAGCCGCTGCAGCAGCCCCACCCTCCGCTGTGGGTCGCGGCCCGCGCCCCCATCACCTATGACTTCGCAGTGAAGCACGGCCTCAACATCATGTCCTGGCCGCTCACCCGCCCGATGAGCGAGGCCGAACTCTACAAGTCGCGGCTTGACGAGGCGATGGCCAACAATCCTGGCAAGACGCGCCCGATCTTCGCCATGATGCGCCACACCGCGCTCTATGACCGCAAGGAGGACTGGATGGTGCCAGTCAGGGCGGCGCAGCGCCAGCTTGGCCAGTTCGAGAACCTGTTCAAGAACCTCGGTGACGTGAGGAACGGCTTCCCCAAGGAAGTGGACCTGCACGAGATCGCAAACCGCAGCGAATACGACCCCAAGATGCTGTCGACCAACCTGATGTTCGGAACCCCCGACGAGGTGATCGCCAAGCTGAAGCCCTATGAGACGCTGGGGGTGGACCAGTTCACCTACTATGCCAGCCTCGGGCTCGGCATGAAGGAGCAGAAGCGTTCGCTCGAATTGTTCTGCAAGGAAGTCATCCCCGCATTCACGTGAGAGTGAGCGACATGCCGCGTTTCGTCGAAGTTACCCGCAACGGCCAAATCCTCGAGGTCAAGCTCAACAAGCCAAAGGTCAATGCCATCGACCACGTGATGAGCCGCGAGATGGGCGAGGCCTTCGCATTGCTGCGCGACGACCCAGAGCTGCGCGTCGGCATTCTTACCGCCGAGGGCGAGAAGATCTTCTCGGCTGGCTGGGATCTCAAGGCACTGAACTCCGGCGACATCAAACTCGACAACTGGTGGGATGACGGCGATTACGGCGATGGCGGATTCGCCGGCCTCACGGAAAACTGGAACCTCAACAAGCCGGTCATTGCCGCGCTAAACGGTCTCGCCATCGGCGGTGGCTTTGAGATCGCACTCTCCTGCGATCTCGTGATCGCGGCCGACCACGTGCAGTTCGCGCTTCCCGAAATGCCGCTCGGCATCGTTCCCGATGCCGGCGCCCTGCAGCGCCTGCCGCGCCGCATCCCATACAACATCGCCATGGAAATGCTGCTGCTCGGCCGCCGCATGGGGGCGGAGGAGGCCGCACGCTACGGCCTCGTCAACAAGGTCGTGCCCTATTCCGAACTCATGACGGCAGCGCGCGACTGGGCGACGCAGCTCGCCAGGTCGGCGCCACTTGCAATGCAGACGGTCAAGGAGGTGCTGCGCGCCATCGAGTGCAGGCCGATGCGTGAAACCTTCGACACGATGCGCAAGGGCGACCTGCCGGTCTACCGCGCGATGCTGAAGTCGGAGGACGCAGCCGAAGGCGTTAAGGCCTTCGTCGAAAAGCGCGAACCGGTATTCAAGGGGAGATAGCGATGGCAAGGCCAGCCGTGACGGACGTGAAGAAGGTTGCAAGCATTGGCGGCGGCCCGATCGGCGCCGGATGGGCGGCGCATTTCCTGGCCAGGGGCTATGGCGTGGCAGGCTATGTCCACTCGATGAGCGAGGAGGCCGCCTATCGCAAGGTGCTGGACACGGCATGGATCAGCCTCACCGCGCTGGGCCTGGCACCCGGAGCTTCGCGCGATCGTCTGACGCTGACCGACAGTCTGGAGGCTTGCGTCGCCGATGCTGGCTTCGTGCAGGAGAGTGCGCCTGAGCGGCTTGAGCTGAAGCAAAAGCTCTACGAGACGCTGGGACGCATCGTACCCGCTGACGTGGTCATCGCATCGAGCACATCGGGCCTCATGATGACAGACATCCAGCTCCTGTGCTCGACACCGGAGCGCACGGTCATCGGCCACCCCTTCAACCCGCCCTACCTGCTGCCGCTGGTGGAGATCATTGGTGGCAAGAAGACCTCGCCTGATGCCGTCGCGTGGGCGCGTGACTTCTACGCCCATGCCGGCAAGGCGCCGCTGGTGATGAAGAAGGAAATCCCCGGTTTCGTCGCCACCCGCCTGCAGGAGGCCCTGTGGCGCGAGGCCCTGCACATGGTGGCCAATGGCGAGGCGACCCCCGAGGACATCGACATCGCGCTGATGAACGGGCCGGCACCCCGGCTTGCCATCCAGGGCCAGTGCATGGCCTTCCACGTGGCATGCGGCGAAGGCGGCATGGCCACCAACCTCGACCAGTTCGGCCCGGCGCTGAAGCTGCCGTGGACCAGGCTGGTCGCACCCGAACTCACCAAGGAACTGCGCGATCGCATGGTGGATGGCTGCAACGAGATCGCCGCGGGCCGACATTTCGAGGACATGGCAGCCGAACGCGACCGTGCCATCGTCGGCGTCCTCAAGGCCGTGCGCGCTGCCCGTGCGGGCAGCTAACTGCGCTTGCGCTGCTTTTTGCGGGCGGTCTGCAGGAAGGCATAGACGGTACCGGGCCACGAAGGCGCAGCGTCGCCTTCGGGCCAGGCTTGGCGGTATTCGCTGGGCTTTTTGCCGAAGGCCTGCAGGAAGCTCTGCGAGAAATAAGACATCGAATTGAAGCCGCAGGCAGCGGAAACCTCGCGGATCGACATGCGGGTCGAGCTCAGTAGCACGCGTGCATACTGAAGCCTCAGCAGCTTCGAGTACTGCACAATGGTACAGCCAATATCGCGCTTGAACAGCCGCTCCAGCTTTCTTTGCGAAACGCCCAGCTCGCGGCAGACACGCGGCACCGGGGTCGGGTCCTCGATGCGGCCTTCGAGCAGCGTCATGGCGGCGCGCACATCCTGGTGCACGTCGTCATGCTTCCCGCCGGAGGCATGGCGCTGCAGCGACTCTGGCGGCCGGCGAGGGTGGTGCATGACCTGGTTGGCAATCTCAGCGGCGAGCTGGTCGCCATTCTTGCGCCCCACGATGTGCAGCATAAGGTCGAGCCCCGCAGTGCCGCCGGCACAGGTCATAACCGGCTTTTCGACCGAATAGAGCTGCTCCACCACCTCGAGGTCCGGATAGGCCTCGGCAAGACCTGCCATCATCGACCAGTGGGTTGTCACCTTCTGGTCGGCGACGAGGCCCGCCTTGGCAAAGGCATAGATGCCGATCTCGACGGCGACCATTTGCACCTGGGCGCGTGCATTCTTGCGCAGCCAGCGGAACAACCGCTGGTCGTTGAGGTGCTCTGCGCCCCAACTGCCGCACACCACGATGATGTCGGGCTTAGGCAGAGCCCCCTCGTCGACGCTGTGGCAAACGACACTAAGGCCGTTGCTTGCCTGCACCTGCCCCGCCACGGTGGCCCGGAAGTCCCATTCATAGAGTTTGTGCGGCGCAAGATAATTGGCGATGCGCATCGGTTCCATCAGCATGGTGAGCGTCATCATGTTGAAGCGCGGAATCAGCACAAAGCTCACGCGGGTCACCTCACCCGCTGCCACTCCCGCTTCAGCCGTTTCAACCATGATTTCGAGACCGACGAAAAAAACGCATTGATGGCGAAAATTCTATAACGCTGAACGATGTTCGGGCAAATCATTTCGGCCACAAACAGAAAATGCCGGGGAGAGACAGCGTGAACTTCGAAGTCATCGTGACATGTGCCGTCACCGGGGCTGGTGACACGGTGGGCAAGCACCCGGGCGTTCCCGTGACGCCGGAGCAGATTGCCCAGGCCGCGATCGACGCCGCCAAGGCCGGCGCCACCGCCGCCCACCTCCACGTCCGCGACCCAGCCACCGGCAAGGGCTCACGCGACCCGGAACTGTTCAAGCGCGCTGTCGACATCGTCCGCTCCAGCGGCACCGACGTCGTCATCAACCTCACCGCCGGCATGGGCGGCGACTGGATGATCAGCGAGTCCGACCCGTGCAAGCCGGGTCCCGGCACCGACATGATCGGGCCCGAGGAGCGTTTGCGCCATGTCGAGATGCTGCGCCCGGAAATCTGCAGCCTTGATTGCGGCTCGATGAATTTCGGCGACGGCAACTATGTCTACATGTCCACCCCGCCCTATCTCCGCCGCATGGCGGCGCTGGTGAAGGAATGGGGTGTTAAGCCGGAGCTCGAGGTGTTCGACCTCGGCCACATCCGTCTGGCGAAGCAGCTGGTTGCCGAAGGGCTGATCGAGGACCCGCCGATGTTCCAGATCTGCCTCGGCATTCCGTGGGGGGCCGACCAGTCGGTCGACAACATGAAGGCGATGAAGGACCAATTGCCCGCCCATGCGAGCTGGGCCAGCTTCGGCATCTCACGTATGCAGATGCCGATGGCCGCCGCGGCGGTGGCCATGGGCGGCAACGTGCGCGTGGGCCTCGAGGACAATCTCTATCTCGACCGCGGCGTGCTGGCCAGCAATGCCCAACTCGTCGAGCGCGTCGTCGGCATCGTCGAACGCATGGGCGCCAGGGTGCTGACGCCGGCCGAGGCGCGCAAGAAGCTGGGGCTCAAGAAACAGGCATGACAACAGGGCCTTCCGGCATCGGTGTCGTCTTCCAGAGCGTCACCAAGCAGTATGGAAAGATGACCGCCGTCGACGGCGTGTCGCTCGACATCCGCGCCGGGGAGTTCCTGACGCTGCTGGGGCCATCAGGCTCCGGCAAGACGACACTGCTCATGATGCTGGCCGGCTTCCAGGACATCACGGTAGGCGACATCCTCGTCGGCGGCAGTTCGATTGCCGCGACGCCGCCCGAGAAGCGCAATTTCGGCATGGTATTCCAGGGCTATGCACTTTTCCCGCACATGAGCGTCGCCAAGAACATCTCCTATCCGCTGGAAATCCGCCGCAGGCCGCAGGCCGAGGTCAACGCCCGCGTCAACGAGATGCTGGACCTCGTCCAATTGAAAGGCTTCGCCGACCGCTATCCCCACCAGCTCTCGGGCGGCCAGCAGCAGCGCGTGGCACTGGCTCGCGCGCTCAGCTTCTCGCCGCGCGTGCTTCTCCTCGACGAGCCGCTGGGCGCACTCGACCGCAAGCTCCGCTCTGACGTGCAGGAGCAACTGAAGGACATCCACAACCGGGTCGGCACCACCTTCATCTATGTGACACACGACCAGGAAGAAGCCCTCACCATGTCCGACCGGATCGTGATCATGAACCGCGGCAAGGTGGTGCAGGTCGGCAACCCGGTCGAACTCTATGAAAGGCCGCGCACCGCTTTTGCGGCGAGCTTCCTCGGCAAGAGCAACTTCATCC
>JBEARP010000194.1:0-33161 GCA_041163105.1 Pseudomonadota bacterium | reverse complement strand
CCACAGGGGCGGGTGCGGCGGGCTTCACATTCTTTTTTGCTTCCGGTGCGGGCTTGACCGGCTTCACCGGGGCGGCAGATTTTGCTGTCACAGGCTTGGCGGCGACCGGCTTGGCAGCGATTGGCTTGGCAGCGACCGGCTTGGCGGCGGGTGCCGGCTTGGCAGCAACCACGGGCTTCGGAGCGGCCTTGGCGGCAGTCGACTTGACAGCGGCCTTAGCGGCCGGCTTGGCGGCAACGGGTTTGGCAACGGGTTTCGCCTTGGCGGCGGCGACCGGCTTCGAAGTCTTCACGGGGGCCGACTTGGTCTTGGCCTTGGCGACCGGCTTCTTCGCTGCGGCTGCCTTCGTCTTCACTTTCGTCATGTTTCGTCCTTCGCCCTTTGCCCAATCTTGTTGTGGAATATGCGTTCCGTCGGCTGAAAGCGGGTGACGTGCGCCGCGACGTTACGGGCTTGCGCAACTTGCCTCTTCGTCCAGTTCCCGCATTCGGTGCTCGCTGCCTCCACCGGAAGGGCGCCCTCGGGCCCCGTTCGCCGTCTGTGGATGGCCGGCACTTGCATAAAAAACCCGAGCCCTTGGCCCGGTTTCCTTCACCTAACTCGGATTACATACTCATGATGACCTAAATATCACAAGTTTAAGCATTTTTAAAGGGCGAGATGTCCGTGTACGGCGGATTCTTACGCCGCACACGGACGAATCTTGGTGAAAAAGGGTTAACGGCCGCAGGCTCTAGCATGCCCGGCCTGCGCCAGAGTCATGGGCGGTATTCAGTCGCCCTCACCCGGATTGGGTGAGAAATACTTTTCCAGCTTGTTCTCAACCCCGTCGAACTCCTTGGCGTCGCCAGGGGCGTCCTTCTTGGTGGTGATGTTCGGCCACTGGCTGGCGTATTCGGTGTTGAGCTTGAGCCAGGATTCGAGGCCCGGTTCAGTATCAGGCTTGATCGCCTCGGCGGGGCATTCCGGTTCGCAGACGCCGCAGTCGATGCATTCATCAGGATGGATGACGAGCATGTTCTCGCCCTCGTAGAAGCAGTCTACGGGGCAAACTTCCACGCAATCCATATACTTGCACTTGATGCAGTTGTCGGTGACGATATAGGTCATAAGCTCAACCGTTCTTTATTCCGAACGTTTCCTAGCAATTTCCGGAGGGGCTTGCACCATCTTTTACGGCGTTTTTTGCCCCGGAGCGGACATGCCGGGTTCGCGGTAGAGGCATCGCGCCGCCTCGGCCGAACCCCGGCGCTCCGCCAGACCCTCCACCTGCAGAACGCGGACCCGTGCCTTGAGGACGATGGTCAGGGCGTCGCCCGGCCGGACCCCGTGGCCCGGCTTCAGGGTCTTTTGTCCGTTGAGGCGGACGTGGCCCGATTCGACCAGGCGAACAGCATCTTCCCGCGTTTTGACGACCCGGGCGAACCACAGCCACTTGTCGAGGCGCTGGCGCCCCGGCAACTCGTCACTTGCCGCCAAGCTTCGCCTTCAGCGCCCCCAGAACGGCAAAGGGCGAATCGGGGTCAATGGGCTTCTCGGGACGGGCCTTGCGCTCCTGCGGTTCCGGCTTTCGGTCGTCGCGGCGGGGTTTGCGGTCCGGACGACCGTCCCGGCCTTCGCCGCGCTCTTCGCGGGGCTTGCCCTTACCGTGGTGACGGTGTGGCCGGCTGCCCTCGCGGCGCTCGCTCTCGGACTTTTCAGCACCCTCGGCCACAGGGGCGGCGCCCTCGCGGCGCGGTGGCGGACGACGGTTGTGCTGCTGGCGCTCGGGGCGGTGGCGGAAGGGGCCGGTGTCCCGCGGCCACCAGACCTCGATCTCGACGTCTTCCAGGGCCACATCGGGCACTGCGGCGGCTGCCTCGGCAACTGGCAGATCCACACCCTCGGCGACCGGGGCGTCGCGCGTCTCGGCAGCTTCAACCTGTGCCACAGGCGCGGCGGCGGCCTCAACTGGTGCCACGGGCGCATCGGCAATTTCAACCGGTGCCACGGGTACCTCGGGCGGCGTTTCAGGTGGTTCGGCGGAATGCAAGGCAACCACTTCTTCGGGCCGGGCGGCCTCCTCGCTGGTGGCGACAGCGGGGGCTTCGGCCGCGGCCTCGCCCGCAAGCGCTTGAGGCGCACCGGCTGCCACGGGGCGCTTCACCGTCTTCTTCTGCATGCGGTAATCGAGGCTTCTGAGAATGCCGAGGAAATCCTCGCCGGAGCAACCGACGAGCGACATCATGTCAGGCACCACGGTGAAGCCGCCGCCTTCGACTGAGCCCGCGGGGCGGGCTTCCTCGGCGAAGCGGGCGCGCCAGAACACGCGGTCACGGATCACGTCTGCCAGGCGCTCCAGCATGTCGATGCGCACCACGCGTGAGCCGCAGATGCGATAGCCGCAAACGCCGTAGAAGCCCTTTGGCGTCGTGCGGTCGAAGCTGGCGGAGGTCAGACCCTGGCCCGGCGGCTGGGGAAGTGCCGAGGGTTCGAGCTTGCCTTCCTTCTGCAGGCCGAGCGCCCAGAGCAGCAGGCGGAGCTCGGTGGGCGCGGGCTTGAGCAGGGCCGGCACATAAAGGTTGAAGGCGCCGAAGCGGGCGCCGAATGCCCTGAGCTTGGCGCGGTCCTCCTGGCTCAGGCCTTTCACCTCCTCGGCGACCGTATCGCGCGGGAGCACGCCCAGCGTTTCAACGAGGCGGAAGGCCAGCCCGCGCGACATGCCTTCGAGGCCCTCGCCCTCCTCGAGCTTGACGAGGGGCTCCAGCACCGTGGCGATGTGGCGATCGGTGAATTTCTGCAGGCGAGCCTGCACCTCCTCGCGCTCAGCGCCCGAGAGCTGTTCGCCCGCCACGACAGCGGCGCGCGGCTTGAGCAGGCTGGCGCCGGGCTCGAGCTTGCCGACGGGCGCATTGTTCCAGACGATCTGGCCATCGCGCGTCAGCTTCAGGTCGGTGTCGGCCGATGCGGCGACGGCCTTGGCCCTTGCGGTGATCTCGGCTGCGACCGCCGACATGGCAGCGGCCTTGAGCGCCCGGGCCTCGGCCCCTTCCGTGGCGCCGTCCGGCACGAACAGGAAGCCCCTGATCCGGCCAATATACTCGCCCTCCACGTGGATGGCGCCATCTTCCTCAACAGTCGACATCAATTCTTCCTTCTGGGCCAGGCGCTTCATCAGCACGCTGGTACGGCGGTCGATAAAACGCTGTGTCAGGCGCTCATGCAAGGCGTCCGACAACTTGTCCTCTATCTCTCTCGCGTAGGATTGCCAATAGAGAGGTGCCTTCAGCCAATCCGGGCGGTTTGCCACGAATGTCCAGGTGCGGATGTGGCTGATGCGGTTCGACAGCGTGTCGAGGTCGCCCGCCGTGTTCTCGCAGAACTTCAATTGCCGCACGAACCAGTCCTCGTCGATGACGCCATCGCCGGTCTGCAGGTACTGGTAGATCCTGGAGACGATCGAGGCGTGTTCGGAGTTCGAGATGTTGCGGTAGTCGGGAATCTGGCAGACCTCCCACAAGCGCTCCACGTCCTTCTTCGACCTGGCGAGGTCGCGGGTGGCGGGGTCACGGGCCAGCGCTTCGAGCGCCAGGAGGTCGGCATTGGGCTGGGCGCGAGTGAGGCCCTGGCTCTGCGGCAGCATGTTGAGTGATTGCTTCAGGCGTTCGAGCGAGCCGAAGTCGAGTTCGCGGTTGCGCCACTGCAGCATGCGCACGGCATCGAAATTGTGGCTCTCGAGGCGCTCGACCATCTCGGGCTCGAATGGGTCGGCCTCGCCCGTCACGCCGAAGGTGCCGTCATTCATGTAGCGCCCGGCGCGGCCCGCGACCTGGCCCAGTTCTGATGGGTTCAGCTGGCGATACTGGAAGCCGTCGAACTTGCGCGTCGAGGCAAAGGCCACATGGTCCACATCCATGTTGAGGCCCATCCCCACGGCATCGGTGGCCACGATGTAGTCGACGTCGCCCGACTGGTAGAGTGCGACCTGCGCGTTGCGGGTCCGCGGGGATAGCGCGCCCAGCACCACGGCGGCACCGCCGCGCTGGCGGCGGATCAACTCAGCTGTCGCGTAGACCATGTCGGCCGAGAAGGCGACGATGGCCGAGCGGCGCGGCAGGCGCGTCAGCTTCTTCTGCCCCGCATAGAGCAGTTGCGAGAAGCGCGGGCGCGCCACGAAGCTGGTGCCCGGCAGCAACTTCTCGAGAATGGGCCGCATGGTGCCGGCACCCAGCAGCATCGTCTCGTCGCGGCCGCGGCGGTGCATGACGCGGTCGGTGAAGATGTGGCCGCGCTCGAAGTCGGCGCAGAGCTGCACCTCGTCGATGGCGAGGAAGGGCACCTCCACGTCGCTCGGCATGGCCTCGACGGTGCAGATCCAGTAGCGCGCGTGGACGGGAATGATCTTTTCCTCGCCCGTCACCAGCGCCACCGCGGCATCGCCGACGCGAGCCCGCACCTTGTCGTAGATCTCGCGGGCGAGGAGACGCAGGGGCAGGCCGATCATGCCGCCGCCGTGCCCCAGCATGCGTTCCACCGCGAGGTGGGTCTTGCCGGTGTTGGTGGGGCCAAGCACGGCGGTGACGGTTTTCTGGGAGGGCATTTCAGGCGGCTTCGCGGAATCCTTGAGGCCCAGACTTGGGGCGCATGCCCCGGGCGGTCAAGGTCTTTTGCCCCGTTCTGAGCCGGCGCGTTAGGGATTGGATTCAAAGAGGAACGAAGTTGGCCCGAATCGCTGCACATGGGCGATTCCGGGTTTGTTCCCAAAGCCGTCTTCAATGTTTGCAGGGGGTCTGCGCGCCCTGCCTCTTGCGTCTGTGGCTGACCAGGGGCAACCCGCGGAGGGTAGGCGGCGTCAAAGCTTAACAGGCTGCCGCTTATGGTTGACCGACTCTGTCGCGCTGGGCGACCCGTTCCGGACGGTTGTTAATGGAGTGGACCATCCCCGGAACGGATCGCGCCCGAATCGGTGAAGGCCGGATTTTCGCTGTTTGTTCTCGCAACATGTTGTGTGTCCGGTCTGCTAAGCCTACAAGGCTACAAGAGAATTTTGCCATGCGACGGAGTCTTTGGCGGGGACGCGTTAACCCGGCTGTGCCGGAATGGGACGCGCACGCCTCTCACCCACCTTCGGGCACGGGAGGGGGAAAGGACGGGGAAACGGGCGCTTCCGGCTTGACCCCGCGCTTGGCTGCCACTATAGACCCGCCATCCGAACCGGGGGCATCAAGCCTCCCGGTGCCCAATCTTATTGTGGAGTTAAGCCCATGGCCCGCCGTTGTGAGTTGACGGGAAAGAACGCGCTGGTTGGCAACAAGGTCAGCCATGCCAACAACAAGACCAAAACCCGCTTCATGCCGAACCTGTGCGACGTGAGCCTGATGAGCGATGCGATGGGTCTTACCTATCGCCTGCGCATCTCGGCCATCGCGCTGAAGTCGGTTGAGCATGTCGGCGGCCTCGACGCCTTCCTGATGAAGGCCGACACCGCCAAGCTCTCGGACAAGGCCGCGCGTCTCAAGCGCTCGATCGCCAAGAAGCTGGAAGCCGCCAAGGCCGCCTGACTTTACGGTCACCACTGAATTCGAAAGCCGCTCCTACCGGGGCGGCTTTTGCTTTATGGGTCATGGCATGAGCGAAGACAAAGAGAGCAAGCGGGGCAATGGCCCGCGGGATGGCAACCCGCGCATCCATGGCTCGGCCGTGACGCGCAACGCCATGCTGGGCCGCTTCACCGAGCTGAAGGAGCGTGTGCAGTTCCTTGATTCAGCGCTTGGCGACTATTCCTACATCGAGCGGGATTCGGAGGCGATCTACAGCGAGATCGGCAAGTTCACGGCGATTGCCGCGCAATGCCGTATCAATGCGCTGAACCATCCCGTCGAACGCATCAGCCAGCACAAGATGACCTATCGGCCCAACGAGTATTTCGTCGGCGCCAAGCTCGACAAGGCCTTCCGCGAGCAGCGCATCGCCGACAAGGTGGTGATCGGCCATGACGTGTGGATCGGCCATGGCGCCATCATCCTGCCGGGCGTTACTGTCGGTCACGGCGCAGTCGTCGCGGCGGGCGCGGTGGTGACGAAGGATGTTGCTCCCTATGCCATCGTGGCGGGCGTGCCGGCGCGCTTCCTCAAGTGGCGTTTTGCGCCGGGGACGGCTGAACGCATCACGCGGCTGGCGTGGTGGGACTGGGAACATGGCCGCCTCGCGCAGGCGGTGGACGACATGCGGGCGCTGACGACAGAAGCGTTTCTGGCGAAATATGAATAGGGCCTGCTAGGCCCGCGCGCGCTTCTTCGGGGCGGGCTTGGCGATGACCTTGGGTTTGGCGTTTTCCGAGAACAGTTCGGCGAGCTTCTCGGTCATGGCGCCGCCCAGTTCCTCGGCATCGACAATCGTCACGGCGCGCTTGTAGTAGCGCGTCACGTCATGGCCGATGCCGATGGCGATGAGTTCGACGGGCGAGCGCTGCTCGATGTCGTTGATGACCTGGCGAAGGTGCTTCTCGAGGTAGTTGCCGGAATTGACCGACAGGGTTGAATCGTCCACCGGCGCGCCATCCGAGATCACCATCATGATGCGGCGCTGCTCGCGCCGGGCGAGCAGGCGGTTGTGCGCCCAGATCAGCGCCTCGCCGTCGATGTTTTCCTTCAGCAGGCCTTCGCGCATCATCAGCCCGAGGTTCTTGCGGGCGCGGCGCCACGGCGTATCGGCGGATTTGTAGATGATGTGCCGGAGGTCGTTCAGGCGCCCGGGGTTCGACGGCTTGTTGGTGGCGAGCCACTTCTCGCGCGCCTGGCCGCCCTTCCACGCACGGGTGGTGAAGCCGAGGATCTCCACCTTCACGCCGCAGCGCTCCAGCGTGCGGGCGAGGATGTCGGCGCAGGTGGCGGCCACGGTGATGGGGCGCCCGCGCATCGAGCCCGAATTGTCGAGCAGCAGGCTCACCACCGTGTCGCGGAACTCGGTGTCCTGCTCTTCCTTGAAGGACAGCGGATGCATGGGGTCGATGATGACGCGGGTGATCCGCGCGGCATCGAGCACGCCTTCCTCAAGGTCAAAATCCCACGAGCGGTTCTGCTGCGCCATGAGCTTGCGCTGCAGGCGATTGGCAAGCCGCGCGACGACGCCCTGGAGGCTCGAAAGCTGCTTGTCGAGATAGTTTCGAAGCCGGTTCAGCTCCTCGGCGTCGCACAGGTCCTCGGCCGAGATCACCTCGTCGAACTGGTTGCTGAAGACCTTGTAGAAATCCTCGTTGGACAGCGACGAGAAGGGCAGTTGCGGCTTCCAGGGCTCTTCGCCGTCCTGCTCTTCCTCGCCGTCCTGGTCCTCGCCCTGGTCCTCGACGTCCATCTGCTGGGCGTCCATCTCGGCCGCCTCGGACTCGCCTTCGGCGTCCTGCATTTCTTCCATCGACTGCTGGGAGCTTTCCTGCTCCTCGCTGTCAGGGGTCTCCTCACGCTCGCCCGAATCCTCCTCGGGCTCGCTTTCGTCATTCTCGTCGGACTGGTCGGGGTCCTCGCCCAGCTCTTCCGCCATGTCGAGGGCGGCGATGATGTCGCGCGACATGCGGGCGAAGGCCGCCTGGTCGTGGATGTTGTCCGTCAGGTGCGCAAGCTGGTCATGCGCCTTGTCCTCGATCCACGGCCGCCACAGGTCCACCATGGCGCGGGCACCCTCGGGAGGCACCTCGCCCGTGAGCTTTTCGCGCACCAGAAGCGCCACGGCCTCATCGAGCGGGGCATCCTTGCGGTCGGTGTAGCGGGCGACGTCCTTCTTGCGATAGCGGTCGTCAAGCATCGCCGCGAGGTTGGTCTTCATGCCCTGCATGGCATTGGCGCCAAGCGCCTCGATGCGGGCCTGCTCAACGGCCTCGAATACGGCGCGGGCATTCTTGCCCTGAGGCTGGTAGCGGGCGTGGACCTTGTCGTTGTGGTTGGCGATCCTGAGCGCGAAGGCGTCCGACAGACCGCGCACGATGGCGATGTCGGCGGGCTTCAGTTCATTGCCGACCTGCGGCAGCTTGGCGCGGTTGCCGGCCAGCGAGGGTGCTTCATTACCGAAGGCCACGGAGAGTTCCGGGTCCTCAGCAATGGTCTTCATCGCGACGGTGAGGACGCGCTTGAACTCGTTAGAAGGTGTGTCCTTCTCCTTCGCCACCTTACATCACTCAGGCGATGGTGATGTGGGCGGAGGACTCAGGCAGCTCCTCGCCGAAGCAGCGCTGGTAGAACTCGGCCACCACGCTGCGCTCCAGCTCGTCGCACTTGTTGAGGAATGTGACACGGAAGGCAAAGCCCACATCGCCGAAGATCTCGGCGTTCTGCGCCCAGGTGATGACGGTGCGGGGGCTCATGACGGTGGAAAGGTCGCCCTGCATGAAGGCGTTGCGGGTGAGATCGGCCACGCGCACCATGTTGGAGATGGTCTTGCGGCCCTTCTCGGTGTCGAAGTGCTTCGACTTGGCGGTGACGATGCCCACTTCCTGGGCATGCGGCAGGTAGTTCAGCGCGGTGATGATCGACCAGCGGTCCATCTGCGCCTGGTTGATCTGCTGCGTGCCGTGATACAAACCGGTGGTGTCGCCAAGGCCGATGGTGTTGGCCGTGGCAAACAGACGGAAGGCGGCGTGCGGGCGGATGACGCGTGACTGATCAAGCAGCGTGAGCTTGCCCGAGCTTTCGAGAATGCGTTGGATGACGAACATCACGTCCGGGCGGCCGGCGTCATATTCGTCGAAAACCAGCGCGACGTTGTGCTGGTAGGCCCAGGGCAGGATGCCTTCGCGGAATTCAGTGACCTGCTTGCCTTCCTGCAGCACGATCGCATCCTTGCCGATGAGGTCGATGCGCGAGATGTGGCTGTCGAGGTTGATGCGGATGCAGGGCCAGTTCAGGCGGGCGGCGACCTGTTCGATATGGGTCGACTTGCCGGTGCCGTGATAGCCCGTCACCATCACGCGACGGTTGAAGGCAAAGCCCGCGAGAATGGCGAGCGTGGTCTCGCGGTTGAAGAGATAGTCCGGGTCGAGGTCCGGAACATGCTCCGAGGTCTTGGAATAGGCGGGAACTTCCATGTTGGAGTCGAAGCCGAAAAGCTGCTTCACCGACGCCTTGGTGTCGGGCATGCCATTCGCCTCTGCAGTGGCCTTCGCATTCATGTCAGGGGATCTTCATGTTCCGGGGTTACGCGGGCGGGGTTTTAGACGGTCAGGCCCTGCCGGGCAAGGCTTAGCGCCGCTTAGCAGAACCCACTTGAACGCAGGTGATCATAGGCCTGGATCACCGCTTTCAGCGTATCTTCATTGGCTCGGCTGCCATTGTTCGCGTCTGGGTGCAGGCGCTTCACCAAGGTCTTGTACTGGCTCTTCACCTGATCGGGCGTGGCCGTGTCGTCCAGACCCAGCGTTTGCAGGGCTTTGAGCTCGGTTGAGCGCAGCGCCCGGCCAGAGGGGTGGCGGCCTGGCGCCTTGGCCGCCCGGGCGGCGAGGCCGAAGGGGTCGTCGCGCAGCTGGGCACCCCGGCGGCGCACGTTGGACGCATTGGGCGTGGCGTTCTGGCCCAGTTTCCAGGTCGGTCGGTCGCCGAGACGGGAGTTCTTCTGATACTCCTGAACGTCGTCGTCCTTCATGCCGGAGAAGTAGTTGTAGGACTTGTTGTACTCCTGCACATGCGCGGTGCAGTAGTTGTAGAACTTGCCTTCGTGGCCACGGCCCATGGGCGCCTTGTGCGGACCCGGCCGAGGGCAATCCGGCCAGTCGCACTGGGGCACGGCCTCCGCCGCCTTCTTCTTGTCAGTCGACGGCTTGACGCGGATCTTGTCGAAGTATTTTGAATCGAGTTTCATCGCGGGCGATTATGGTGATAGAGGACCTCCCAAGCAAGCTTTGCCTGCCCGGAGAGACAGAATGACACCTGAGCCCCATCTCGGCCCCATCGGCCAAAGAATCACCATGAAGCTCACGCAGGGTTTCGCGCCGGCGGCATTGCAGGTAATCGACGAATCCCACCATCACGCCGGCCATTCCGGCTCCAGATCCGATGGCGAGAGCCATTTCCGCGTGATCATCGTGGCGGAGGCCTTCCGGTCGAAGTCGCGCGTTGAACAGCACCGAATGATCAATGCAGCTCTGGCGGACGAGCTCAAGGAGCGCGTTCACGCGCTGGCCATTCAGTCCTCGGCTCCCTGAGCAGCCTCACCCTCGCGCTTCACGGGGCTCATCCGGAGCGCCGTGATCTGATGCCGGCGCTTCTTGAGGATTTCGAAGCGGAAGCCATGGAAGACGAAGGCCTGGCCCACGGCCGGGATCATGCGCGCCTCGTGGATGACGAGTCCGGCGATGGTGTTGGCCTCCTCATCGGGCAGCGTCCAGTCGAAGGCACGGTTGAGATCGCGGATGGCCACCGAACCATCGACCAGATAGGAGCCGTCGGGCTTGGGCCGGACGCCGGCCGCCACTGCATCGTGCTCGTCCTGGATGTCGCCGACGATCTCCTCGATGATGTCCTCGAGGGTGACGAGGCCCTGCACCTCGCCATATTCGTCGACCACGATGGCGAAGTGGCTCTTGCGCTTGAGGAAGGCGTTGAGCTGGTCGGGAATGGCGCGCGTATCCGGCACGAACCACGGCGGCAGCAAGATGTCCTCGATCTCGACCTTCGTTGCATCGCCATTGTGCTTCTGGAGAGCCGCGAACAGGTTCTTGGCGTGCAGAACGCCGATGATGTTGTCAGGCGTGTCCTTCCACACCGGGATTCGCGTGTGGCCGCTCTTCAGCACGGCCTTGACGATATCCTTCGGGTCGTCCTCGATGTCGAGCATGGTCATCTTGGTGCGGTGAACCATGATGTCGGAGACCTCGAGGTCCTGCATGGCGAGGATACCTGACAGCATGTCGCGGTCGTTCTTCACCACCGTGCCGTCCTTGGCGTGCAGGTCGATGGCCTCGCGCAGTTCCTCGTGCATGGTGTGGGTCTCGTCCACGCCGTTGCTGCCAGTGAGGGTGAGAAGGCCCCCTGCCACCGCGTCCAGGGCGACTGCGGGTGGGCCCAGCACCGCCACCAGCGCCCGCGCGGGGCCGGAGAGTATCACGGCCACGCGATCGGCGCGCCGGGCCGCATAGGCATCGGGCAGCACGAGGCCGAAGAGGGCGAAAACTGCAATCAGCGCCAGTGCAACGAGACTTGCCTGCAGTGGCGGCAGGTGATGGAACAGCAGGAAGGTGGCAAGACCGCCTGCCAGCGCCGCTGCCAGCAGCTTGGCGAGCGCCAGCGCACCCATGGTGCGATCTTCGTCGGCCAACAGCCGCAATGCGCTTCCAGCGCCATGGATGCCGCGTTTCTGCAACTCACCCAGCCGCGTGCGTGAGGCATTCCACAGGCTGGCGCGCACGGCGGCCGCGACGGCGGAGAGGATGAGCAGGGCGACGAGTACGCCGCCGATCAGTCCGGAACCGAAACTCATCGCTGCCGGAGGTCCTCCGTGAGGAAGTCCAGCACGTCGTGCTCCGGCACGTCCCTTGCGATGAAGGCCTCGCCGATGCCGCGCGCCAGGATGAAGGTGAGCCTGCCGCCCTGGGCTTTCTTGTCCTGCCGCATGATCTCGAGCAGCGTCACAGGCGGGGGAAGCTCGCCTGGAATTTGCGAGGCATGGATGGGAAGCCCCACGCCCTTCAGGTGCTTTGCCACGCGCTCCGCTGTACCCGGCGCGCAGAGCTTCTGGCGTTCGGAGAAGCGGAAGGCCTGCACCATGCCGATCGACACGCCCTCGCCGTGCAGCAGTCGCTGCGAGTAGCCAGTGGCGGATTCGAGCGCGTGGCCGAAGGTGTGTCCGAGGTTGAGCAGCGCGCGCACGCCCGTCTCGTGCTCATCCTCGGCGACGATCTGTGCCTTGGCCTCGCAGGACTTGCGAATGGCGTGGATGCGCGCCTGCGAATCGCCGCGCATGATGGCGGGGGCGGACCCTTCAAGCCATTCGAAGAAGCCCGCATCGCCGAGCAGCCCGTACTTCGCGACTTCGGCATAGCCCGCCGCAAGCTCGCGCTTCGGCAGCGTGTCGAGCAGCGCAATGTCGGTGATGACGGCGAGTGGTTGGTGGAACGCCCCGATCAGGTTCTTGCCATGAGCCGAGTTGATGCCGGTCTTGCCGCCCACCGAAGAGTCGACCTGCGACAGCAGCGTCGTCGGGATCTGGATGAAGTCAACGCCGCGCCGGAGGATCGCCGCGGCGAAGCCCGCGAGGTCGCCGATCACGCCGCCGCCGAAGGCGATGATGCGGTCGCGGCGCTCGATGCCGGCCGCCAGCAGCTTGTCGCAGAGTTCGGCCAGGTGCTGGTAGCTCTTGGTCTTCTCGCCCGGCGGCATGATGATGGCGGTGGAGCGGATGCCCTTTGCGGCAAGCGCGCGCTCCAGCGTGGCGAGGTGGGCGGCGGCCACGTTCTCATCCGTCACGATGGCGGTCAGCGGGCGCTTCAGGAAGGGTGCCACCACGTCGCCGGCCTTGGCCAGCAGGCCTTCGCCGATGTGGATGTCATAGCTGCGGTCGCCCAGCGACACGGGCACGGTTTCGCGGCGTTCGGCGGCGTTCAAGTCACTCATCTTGCGTCTTCTTCTCGTCCCAGCCGTCCCACTGCGCGAGGGCACGGATCACGTCATTCACCATCTGGCCGTGCTGCACGTCGCGACTTTCGACGGTCACGTCGGCCAGCGCATAGACCGGGTAGCGCGCGTCAATCAGGCCGCGCATCACCGCTTCGGGATTCTCGTTCTGCAGCAGCGGCCGGTCCTGCCGCTTCATCACCCGCTTCATGAGGATGGGCAGCGCTGCCCTGAGCCACACCGAAATGCCGCTCTCCTGAATGCGTTGGCGGGTCTCGTCGTTCATGTAGGCGCCGCCGCCGGTGGCCAGCACCTGGGCGCCGTTGCCGATCAGCCTCTGGATGACGCGGCGTTCGCCCTCACGGAAATAGGGCTCCCCATGATCGGCGAAAATTTCCTTGATCGACTTGCCGGCCGCGGCCTCGATTTCGTGGTCGGCATCGACAAAGGGAATGGCGAGTTTCTCGGCCAGCCGGCGCCCCACGCTCGTCTTGCCGGCACCCATGAGACCGACCAACACGATGGGTCGCTGCCCCAGCCGCTGCCGGACCATTTCGGCCTCTTTTGCAATAGAACGGCGCGCCATCCATATTCCTCAACTTGCGCCCGGTTCTACCGTGCATGGCAATCCATCGCAAAGCCTTTCCGAAGCAGGGCTTACCCGCTACACTCATGCTTGTTTCTGGTGGTGGTGAATGCCCGATACGGTCAAGTTCGTGCTGGTGCTGGCGTTTCTCGGTGGTGCGATCTATGGCAGCGCCTGGGCGCTTTCGCACTTCCCGCCGGAGCAGACGGAAATCGTCAAGCCGCTGCCGAGCGAGAAGCTGCGTGCCAAATAGTGTTTCCCAGCGTCTGATCGATCGCTTCCTCGAAATGATGGCAGCCGAGCGCGGTGCGTCGCACAACACGCTGGCCGCCTACCGCCGCGACCTCGAAGCCTATGCCGAAGGCCAGTCCGACCTGAAGGCGGCGGGGCCCGACCAAATCCGCCTTCATCTCGAGGCGCTGGAGGCCCAGGGCATGGCCCGCTCGTCGGCAGCACGCAAGCTCTCGGCGATCCGCCAGTTCCATCGCTTCCTGCATGGCGACGGGCTGGCCAAGGACAACCCTGCCACCGCCATCGACAGCCCGCGCGCCGCACGGCCGCTGCCGAAGATGATCTCGCAGCAGGACGTGAACGCGCTGGCGGAGGCCGCCCGGGCGCGGGTGAAGGCGGCGGAAGGCAAGCAGCTGCTCAAGGCGCTGCGGCTGCTCAGCCTCATCGAACTCCTCTATGCGACGGGCCTGCGCGTCTCTGAACTTGTCGGCCTCACCGCGCAGGCGGCAAGCGCCGAGCGGGACTTCATCCTGGTCAAGGGCAAGGGCGGACGGGAGCGGCTGGTGCCGGTCTCGGCCACGGCGCGGACGGCGCTTGCCGATTATCTTGCTGCCCTGCGGAAATCGGGGCTGGCGGGATCCAAATGGCTGTTTCCCTCGTCCGGGGCGGCCGGGCACCTGACGCGCCAGCATTTTGCCATCGAACTCAAGGCGCTGGGCCGGGAGGCGGGGCTCGACGTCGCGAAGCTTTCGCCCCATGTGCTGCGCCATGGCTTCGCCAGCCACCTGCTGGAGGGCGGCGCCGACCTTCGCGCGGTTCAGCAAATGCTTGGGCACGCAGACATTTCCACCACCCAGATCTATACGCATGTGCAGGCCGAGCGCCTGCGGGAGGTGGTGGAGTCCCACCACCCGCTTGCCAAGAAAAGTTGACTTCCTGACGCCACGCGGCCAGTTTCCGCGCCAACCTGACCCCGTTTCGAGGCCCAATGCCCACCTATCTCGATTTCGAAGCCCCGCTCGCTGAACTGGAAGGCAAGATCGCGGAACTCCGCGCGCTTCCCACCGGCGACAAGACCGTGTCGATTTCCGACGAGGTGAAGGGCCTGGAGAAGAAGGCGGCGAAGCAGCTGACCGACCTCTATGCCAATCTCGAGCCGTGGCAGAAGGCGCAGGTCGCCCGCCACCCGGAGCGCCCGCACGCCGTCGACTACATCGGTCAGCTGATCACCGAATTCACGCCCATGGCGGGCGACCGCAAGTTCGCCGAGGACTTTGCCGTGGTTGGCGGCTTGGGCCGCTTCCAGGGCGAGGCCGTCATGGTGCTGGGCCAGGAGAAGGGCAACGACACCGCGTCCCGCCTCAAGCGCAACTTCGGCATGGCGCGCCCCGAGGGCTATCGCAAGGCCGTGCGGCTGATGGAAATGGCCGACCGCTTCGGCCTTCCCGTCATCTCCTTCGTCGATACGGCGGGTGCCTATCCCGGCATCGACGCGGAAGAGCGCGGCCAGGCAGAAGCCATCGCGCGCTCGACCGACTGCTGCCTGTCGCTTGGCGTTCCCACCGTCTCGGTGGTGATCGGCGAGGGTGGCTCCGGTGGCGCCATCGCCATTGCCACCGCCAATGTGGTGATGATGCTCGAGCACGCCATCTACAGCGTCATTTCGCCCGAAGGGGCAGCGTCCATCCTGTGGCGCGATGCCGCGCGTGCCAAGGATGCGGCGGCCGCCATGAAGATCACCGCCCAGGACCTGAAGAGACTGGGCGTGGTGGACGAGATCATCCCCGAGCCGAAGGGCGGTGCCCACCGCGCCGCAAGGGACGCCATTTCCGCCACGGGCGAGGCCATTGGCCGGGCGCTGAAGAGATTGAGCGGCGTTTCGCCGGACGTGCTGCGCACCCAGCGGCGTGAAAAGTTCCTGGGGATCGGCCGCAACCTCTAGAAGCTTGAAGTCTGCCCGCTTCCTGCCGCAAATCACCCGCACACAGGGGTGATGACCAACGAATTGGGACGGACATGAACCGCCGCGATCTCCTCCTTGCTGGCCTCGCCGGCACTTCCCTCATGGGCCTGCCGCGCCGCGCCCTGGCCGGGCCTGAGCCGACGCTCCTCACCGTTGCGAAGCGCGTGCTGGAGGTGAAGGGCAAGGCTGCCACCGTCTATGGCCTGACCGGCCCCGGCGGCAAGCCCGGCCTGTCGATGATGCTGGGCGAGCCTTTCCGGGTGCAGGTGAAGAACGACACCGACAGCGACACCATCATCCACTGGCATGGCCTCACGCCGCCCTTCGGGCAGGATGGCGTTGCCATGTACGGCCAGCCGGCGATCCCGCCCGGCGGCACGCTTGACTATGACTTCGCCAACACCCGTTCCGGTACGCACTGGATGCATTCACACATGGGACTGCAGGAGCAGCAACTGCTCGCTGCACCCCTGATCGTGCAGGAGGTGAAGGAGCCGCTGTTCGACGACCAGGAGCATGTGGTGATGCTGCATGACTTCACCTTCCGCAATCCGCTGGACATCCTGGCCGAACTCACCGGCGGCGGTGGCGCGCATGCCGGCCACGCGATGCAGGGCATGGACCATTCGCAGATGGACCATTCCGCTTCAGGCGAAGCCACGATGACCGGCATGGCCGGCGGCATGGGCATGCTGAACGACATCGTCTTCGATGCCTATCTCGCCAACGACCGCACGCTTGATGACCCCGAAGTCGTCTCGGTCGAGAAGGGTGGCACGATTCGCCTGCGCATCATCAATGGTGCCGCGGCTTCCAACATGTGGATCGACCTCGGTGCGCTGGATGGCGAGCTCATTGCGGTGGACGGCAATGCCATCTACCCGATGAAGGGCAAGCTCTTCCCCATCGCCATGGCCCAGCGCGCCGATGTCCGCCTCAAGATCCCGGCGGAGGGTGGTGCCTTTCCCGTGCTCTTCCGACCCGAGGGTCTTCAGGATCGCACCGGAATCATTCTGTCGACCAAGGGCGCCATGGTTCCGAAGCTGGCCAGCGAAGGCGAGACGACGCCGGCCCTGGACCTGGCGCAGGAGCGACTCTACCGCGCCGTCGCCAAGCTGCCGCAGGAGCCGGTGAACCGCACCGAGATGCTGATGCTGACCGGCGGCGAGAAAAACTATCTCTGGGGCCTCAACGGCGAGGCCAATCCGTCGCAACCGCTGTTTACCATGCGCCAGGGCGAGCGCATCGCGGTGATGATGCACAACATGACAGGCATGGCGCATCCCATGCATCTGCACGGCCATTATTTCAAGGTCATGGCGCTGGGCAACACGGTCATCGACGGTGCCCTGCGCGACGTGGTGCTGGTGCCGCCGATGGAGACTGTCACCATCGTCTTCGACGCCGACAACCCTGGCTCATGGCCGTTCCATTGCCATCATGCCTATCACATGCATTCCGGCATGATGGGATCGGTGGGCTACACCAGCGCGGCCTGATGCAGGCGGCGCTTGCCAAAGGCCTTGCCTAGATCACGCGGCCCATCGAGAAGCCGGTGGCCAGATGCTTGCGCACGAAGATGATGAGCAGCAGGCCTGGCAGCAGCCCCAGCACGCTCGCTGCCGACAACAGGGCGATGTCTCCTGTCATTACCCCCGCGGCCCGCGTCATGATGCCGGCGATGGGTTTGGCGTCAACCGTCGTCAGGGCATTGGCGAGCATGTACTCGATCCACGAGAACATGAAGCAGAAGAAGGCGGCCACCGCGATGCCGGGTGCGATCTGCGGAATGAGAATGCGCCGCATGAAGGACACGACGCCATGGCCGTCGATGCGCGCGCTCTCGTCCATCTCGCGCGGGATGGCGGAGATGAAGCCTTCCAGAATCCAGATCGCCAGCGGCACGTTGAAGAAGCAGTGCGCGATTGCAACAGCGATGTGGGTGTCGATCAGCCCGAGGTCCGAGAAGATCTGGACGAAGGGCGCAAGCAGGATGGCCGGCGCCATCATCCGGAACATGAGCAGCCCGAAGAACAGCGCCCGGTGCCCGAAGAAGTCATGGCGCGAAAAGGCATAGGCGGCGGGCAGCGCCACGCTCACCGAAATCACCACGTTGATCACCACATAGATGATGGCGTTCACATAGCCCATGTACCAGTCGGGATCGGTGAGGATCAGCGCATAGTTTTCCAGGCTTATGCTGTGGGGATAGAAGGTCAGGCCGCCGCCGATCTCGGCATTGGTCTTGAAGCTCATGGCGACGAGCCAGTAGACCGGCGTCATCAGCAGCGCCACATAGACCAGCGGTGCCATGGACATTCTGCCCCTCATGCTGCCGGATCCCGACGCGGCACGATCAGCGTGAAGAACGCCCAGGAGATCACCGCGATGATCAGCAGGTAGAGGATCGACATGGCTCCGCCTTCGCCCAGGTCGAACTGGATCGTCGCCGTCTGGATCAGCTCATGCGAGAGGAACGTGGTCGACACACCCGGGCCGCCGCGCGTGACCACATAGGCCTCGGCATAGATCATGAAGCTGTCCATCAGCCGCAGCAGGATGGCGATGAGCAGCACGAGGCGCAGCCGCGGCAGCTGGATATGGCGGAAGATGGCCCAGGGCCCGGCTCCGTCGATCCGCGCGGCCTGGTAATAGGCCTGGGGAATGGCGCGGAGCCCGGCATAGCACAGGAGCACGACCAGGCTCGTCCAGTGCCAGGCATCCATCAGCAGCAGGCTGGCCCACGCCACCACCGGGTTGTTCATGTCGTAGCCAAGTCCAACGGCACCGAACAGCGCGTGAAGGAGGCCGATACCGGGCGCCGTCAGCACCTTGAAGAGGTAGCCCACGACGATCTGCGGTGCCAGCAGCGGAATGGCCAGCAACACGATGAGCACGCTGGCCCACGGCCCCGACGCCGGCATGCGCAGCGCAATGAAGATTCCGAGCGGCACTTCGATCAGCAGCACGAGGGCCGAGAAGCCGAAACTGCGGGCCAGTGCCCACCAGAATTCGGACGATGACAGCACGCTCAGGTACCACTGCGGGCCGACCCACACGAAGCTGTTGCCAGCAAAGGTATCGTGCAGCGAATAGAAGGCTACGAAGCTCGCCGGAATGACGCCGCTCACGAACATCACGAGCAGGGCCGGAAGCAGCAGCGCCAAGATCGTCAAACGGTCCCGCATGGCAGCGAGGATGCCCTTCACTGCGCGGGGGCGTCAAGCAGCCTTGCGCGCGGTGCGCTCCGCCCGTGGATGTGTCCGGTGCAACTGCCGTCTCTTGGATCTCCGCCTTGCCAGCGCTATCCGCCATCGAGACACTGGTCAGGCCGACAACCACGCATTCTCCGGCAACACCCGCTATGGTCGATCATTCTCCTCCCCGATTGCAACGATTTGAGGTTGTGTATAGCTTTTGAGGCTGGCGCGCGTTCGGGGCGACCCAGGAAGCCGAGCAAAATGCCTAAGGGGCCAACATGATCGAACATGCACTCCCGGCCACGCCGCTTTGGTTGCGTATCCTGCAACTCCCGTTGAGCCGCCTGGTCTTTCTTGGCGGTATCGTGTTCTACATGATGGCGTGGTCGGAGGGGCGCATACAGGCGTTCAAGGACAGTCCCCTGATAGGGGTCGCCGTTGCGGTCGCCATGGCTTTGGTTGTGCTGGCCGTTTATGTCGCCTGGGGAAAATGGATCGAGCGTCGCGATGTGACCGAACTGTCCCTGCCGGGAGCAGGCCGCGAATGGGCCATCGGGGGATTGATCGGTGTTGTGCTTTATTCAGGCTGCGTGCTGCTCCTGATGCTGTTTGGCATGTACCGTATCGAAGGGCTGAACCCATTGTCCTACATGATACCGGCGGCGGCGATGGCTGTGAAATCATCCGTCTTTGAAGAGTTGCTGTTTCGCGGTGTGCTGTTTCGCTCCGTCGAGGCCATGGCCGGCAGCTGGATAGCGATCATCGTTTCGTCGCTGGTCTTTGGTCTTCTCCATCTGCTCAACCCTGACGCCACGATTGCAGGCGCCGTCTACATCGCCATCGAGGCGGGCCTGCTGCTTGCCGCTGCCTACCTGGTCACGCGGCGTTTATGGATGGCCATCGGCTATCACATGCTGTGGAACTATGTGCAGTCGGCCGTATTCTCCGGCATCGTCTCCGGTGGCGTCTCACTCCCGGGCCTGTTTCAGGCCAAGATCGAGGGGCCAAGCTTTTTCACGGGTGGCACCTTTGGCATGGAACAGTCGGTGTTCGCGCTGGTTCTGTGCACCCTCACCGGTGTGGTGATGCTGGTGATTGCCATGCGCCGCGGCCACATGGTGCCAGCACCCTGGAACCGAAAGCGATGAGCGTCGAGAGTTGACGTTCGATCTGTTTGTCCCGGTGGCGAGACAAGAATGGTGGGAATGGCCCTCAGCATAGGCCCAATCGTCGTGCTTCCACTTACCCACAGGGACAGACCTCGCCGTCCTGAAACACTGCTGTTGCGGGAATTGTGCAGGCTCTGCCGCTCCTTAGGCTCTGCAACGGACGCTGCTCGTAACTGGCGAAGGTGAAGTGCCATGAAACCGCCGACCGGCCGGCTGGCAAGATGTTGCCTGAAGGCGTCGGCTTTGGCCTCGTTTCGCCGTTTCCTGCGAGCCGCTTCCGCTTGCGCGGCCGATGCGCTACGTCTCGCCCTGTCATTCATGGCTAGGGAGAGCTTCGGCCACAATGAAGAAGACCATGCCGCCCGACCGTTTCCTGTCGCAACTCAATAGGGCCATTGCGCTGCACCAGCAGAACCGGCTTGTTGAAGCAGAGCCCATCTATCGCGAGTTGCTGCGCCTCGATTCCAGCCATTTTGATGTTGTGCATCTCCTGGGAACATTGTTGCGCCGGACCGGTGCTCATACGGAGAGCATGTCGCTGCTCGACCGCGCGGTTAAGATGCGGCCGCAGAGTGCCGCAGCGCAGCTAAACCGCGCAAACGTGCTGATGGATCGCGGCGCCTTTGCCGATGCGCTTGCCGGGTTCTCAAAGGCCATCGCACTCAAGCCTGACTACGCGGAGGCCTATCACGGCCGTGCCGTCGCGCTGCTGAAACTCGGCAAGCCGCAGTCTGCGCGGGCTGATGCCCAGGCGGCCCTGAAACTGAACCCGGGAATGATCGAGGCCGCCCTCACGCTGGGCCGGAGTCTTGCCGTCGAAGAACGTCCCGTGGAGGCGCGGGACGTGTTCCTGAGGCTTCTCGCGCAGCGGCCAGCCTGGCCTGAGGCCATGCTCGAGTTGGGCCACGTCCTGCTCCGCCTGAACCAAGCAGGCAAGGCTGCGGAAGTGCTGGTGCGGGCACGCCAGCTTGATCCCACGCGCCCCGCCATTGCCTTTGAGCTGGCGCTGGCGTTGCGTGATCTGGGGCATTCCCAGCAGGCACTTTTGGTGGTTGAGCAGGCGCTGGCGCTCGATGCCGGCTTGGCGCAGGGGCATGGATTGCGCGGCGACCTCCTCAGTGAGCACGGGCAGATGGAGGAGGCGCTCAAGAGTTATGACGAGGCCGTCCGGCTCGCGCCGCGGGCACCGCAAGCCTTGAGCGCACGTGGCCATGCTCTCAGTCAACTCGGCCGCCGCGAAGAGGCTACCGCGAGTTATGAAGCCGCATTGGCGCAAGCCCCGCATGATCCCTCGGCAATCTACGGCCTCAGCCGCCAGCGGACGTTCAGTGCGGAAGATCCGCTGCTGGCGAAGATGCGCGAAGCTCAAGCCATGTCAGGCCTGGCCGATGACGCGCGCAGCAAGCTGTGCTTCGCCATCGCGAAGGCCTTCGAGGACACAGGTGATCTGGCATTGAGCTTCGCCGCGCTGCAGGAGGCCAATGCCCTCCGCAAGAAAGTGCTGGGTTATCGGTTTGAACAGGATGAGGCGCTGTTCGGGTCGCTCGTCGCGGCAGCACCCGGCCTGCTGGCAGCAGCGTCTGGTCCCGCTGTGTCAGCGGACCAGCCAGTGCCGGTGTTCATCGTGGGCATGCCGCGTTCGGGCACCACGCTTCTGGAGCAGATACTCTCGGGTGGGCCCGATGTGCAGGGGGCAGGCGAACTCAATTTCGTGAAGCAGTATGGGCTTGATCTGGCCACCGGCCGCACGCCGCCCGAGCCCGAGGCGCTGCAGGCCTTCGCGGCCCAGTATCTCGCCGCCATCGCGCAGGTCAGCAACGGCAAGCCATGGGTTGTCGACAAGATGCCGCTCAATTTCCGCTTCGTGCCATTGATTTGTGCTGCTCTGCCGCAGGCCCGGATCCTGCATATCCACCGCGACCCGCGCGCCGTATGCTGGTCGAACTTCAAGCATTACTTTGCTGCGAGGGGCATGGGCTTCGCCTATGACCTCGACGCTCTGGTGCGTTATTATCGGCTTTACGTCGACATGATGGAGCGCTGGAACGAGCTCTGCCCCGGCCGCCTTGTCGACATCGACTACGAGCGGCTTACCGACGAACCGGAGACCGAGACGCGCCGCATCATCGCCCAGCTGTCGCTGCCCTGGCATGCGGATTACCTTGCTCCCGAGAAGAACACCCGGCTGGTCCACACCGCCTCTGCCGATCAGGTGCGGCAGGCCATTTACCGCGGCAGTTCCGAAGCCTGGCGCGCCTTTGCGCCATTCATGGGTGAGGCTTTCGACAATCTGCCGACGGCCTGACTGGCGCCAACCTCCCCGGTGTTGGCGGGAGAAGGTTGCGTTCTCAGGTCGTCTTCAAAGCGCAATGCTAGGCATAAGCCCCGTGGCAGTGCTTGTAGCGCTTGCCGGAGCCGCACGGGCAGGGGTCGTTGCGCGAAACCTTGCCCCAGGTCTTCGGGTTGTTGGGGTCGATCCGGGGCTTGTTCTGGGCCAGCATCAACCCGGCCTGCGAGATCTCGTCCTCGCCGGTGATGGGATCGATGTGGTGGGCCTGCATGAGCGGCAGGTCCTCGGCTTCCGGCAGTTGGGTGAGTTCGGAGGGGTCGCGCATCTGTACTTCGACACGCATCACCTGCGCCGTCACGTTTTCGCGCAGCTTGTCCACCATATGTGAGAACAGGTTGTAGCCCTCGGTCTTGTATTCGTTCAGCGGGTCGCGCTGGCCGGTGGCGCGCAGGTGGATGACCTGGCGCAACTGCTCCACCGTGATGATGTGGTCGCGCCACAGCTGGTCCAGCGTGCGCAGCAGGAAGGTCTTCTCGACCTGGCTCATGATCTCCTGGCCATAGCGCTCGCGCTTGCCGGCATAGTGCTTGTCGGCCTCGTTGTTGACGCGCTCCATGATCTCTTCTTCGGCGATGCCCTCTTCCTTCGCCCAGTCGTCGACCGGGAAGTCGATGCCCACCGACTCGCGCAACCGCTCGCGCAGCCCAGCGGCATCCCACTGTTCGGCATAGCTGTTGGGCGGGATGTGCTTGTGGACGAGGTCCTCGATCGTGTGGTGGCGCATGTCGTCGATGGTCTCGGCCACCTCTTCGCCCTTCATGATGCCAATGCGCTGGTCGAAGATGACCTTGCGCTGGTCGTTCATCACGTTGTCGTACTTCAGCAGGTTCTTGCGGATGTCGAAGTTCCTCGCTTCGACCTTCTGCTGGGCCTTTTCCAGCGCCTTGTTGATCCATGGATGGACGATGGCTTCGCCTTCCTTGAGGCCGCTGATCGTCAGCATCGAGTTCAGCCGCTCGGAGCCGAAGATGCGCATCAGGTCGTCTTCGAGGGAGAGATAGAACAGCGAGCGGCCGGGGTCGCCCTGGCGGCCCGACCGACCGCGCAGCTGGTTGTCGATGCGGCGGCTCTCGTGACGCTCGGTGCCGATGACGAACAGGCCTCCGGCGTCCAGCACCTTCTGCCTGTTGACCTCGATCTCCTGCTTGATGGCAGCGATGCGCGCGTCACGCTCGGGGCCCTTGGGCAGGTCGGCCAGTTCGATGGCGATCCGCATGTCGAGATTGCCGCCCAGCTTGATGTCGGTGCCGCGGCCGGCCATGTTGGTGGCGATGGTGACGGCTCCGGGAACGCCGGCCTGCGCCACGATCGCGGCTTCCTGCTCATGGTAACGCGCGTTCAGCACGTAGTGCGGCACGCCCTTGGCCTTCAGCATGTCGGCGAGCAGTTCGGACTTCTCGATCGAGGTGGTGCCCACCAGCACCGGCTGGCCGCGCTCGCGCGCCTCGCCGATGATGTCGATGATCGCCTCGTATTTTTCCTTGGCCGTGCGGAAAACCTGGTCGTCCTCGTCCTTTCGGGCGACGGGCAGGTTGGTCGGGATGTCGAGCACGTCGAGGCCATAGATGTCCATGAACTCGTCGGCCTCGGTGAGTGCCGTGCCGGTCATGCCGGCGAGCTTGGCATAGAGGCGGAAGTAGTTCTGGAAGGTGATGGAGGCCAGCGTCACGTTCTCCGGCTGGATCGCCACCTGCTCCTTGGCCTCGAGGGCCTGGTGCAGGCCTTCCGAATAGCGCCGCCCCGGCATCATGCGGCCGGTGAACTCGTCGATGATGATCACCTGGCCATCCTTGACGATGTAGTCCTTGTCGCGCTGGAACAGCTTGTGCGCCCGCAGTGCCTGCTGCACATGGTGCACGATGGTCACGTTTTCGGCGTCATAGAGGTTGGTACCGCGCAGCAGCCCCGCGCCGCCGAGCACCTGCTCGAGGTGCTCGTTGCCCTGCTCGGTGAGGGTCACCGAGCGCTGCTTCTCGTCGAGGTCGAAGTCCTGCGGGGTGAGCGCCGGGATGAACTGGTTTACCGCGTTGTAGAGATCGGACTTGTCGTCGACGGGGCCTGAGATGATGAGCGGCGTACGGGCCTCGTCGACGAGGATCGAGTCGACTTCGTCGACGATCGCGAAATTGTGCCCGCGCTGCACCATTTCCTCGAGGTGATACTTCATGTTGTCGCGCAGGTAGTCGAAGCCCAGTTCGTTGTTGGTGGCGTAGGTGACGTCGGAGGCATAGGCCTGGTGCCGCTCCTGGTCAGACAGGCCATGCACGATCACGCCCGTTGTGAGGCCGAGGAATCCATAGATCTCGCTCATCCAGCCGGCGTCACGCTTGGCAAGATAGTCGTTGACGGTCACGACGTGCACGCCCTTGCCGGCCAGCGCGTTGAGATAGACGGGCAGCGTGGCCACCAGTGTCTTGCCTTCGCCGGTCTTCATCTCGGCGATGCGGCCCTCATGGAGGACCATCCCACCGATGAGCTGGACGTCGAAATGGCGTTGGCCAAGGGTGCGCTTGGCGGCCTCGCGGACCGTGGCGAAGGCTGGCACCAGCAACTCGTCCAGGTCCTTGCCCTCTGCCAGCTGTTCGCGGAACATGGCGGTGCGGGCGCGCAGGGCCTCGTCGGACAGGGCCTCAAGCTCCGGCTCCATGGCGTTGATGGCGTCGACCTTGCCGCGGTACTTGGCGATGCGGCGGTCGTTGCTCGAGCCGAAAATCCTAGCGGCAATGCCGCGCAATCCGAACATTGATTCGTTTCCTTCAGGAGGAGGCGGTCCGCCCCCGTGTCGAGGCGCTTTCTAGTCAAGTTGCCGGGCCGGGGCAATGCGCCGCCGCGACGAAAATCGTAGAAGCCGGCAGATGGGGCCAAGGCGACATGATTTCAATGTGTTGCATCGGCGCAACAGGGGCTTCATCTGTGGCCCGCCCACTTGCAAGCCTGACCCAAGCGGACCAATGTGCCGCTCGAATTGCGATGGCCCGGACTTGACGTGCGGGGGCTTATTCTTGCCTTCTTTGAGGGACAAAGAGCAGCGCCCGGCCGATGGCATCCGGGGCGGTCTATGACCTCTTGAACGGTGGACTTGAATGTCTTTTTCTCGAAACCTTTTCGTTAGTTGCGCAGCGTCTGCCCTGCTGGGCCTGAGCCTCGTGATGCCGGCCCTCGGGCAGGAGGACGTAGCCCCCAAGGATGACAAGGTGGTGGCCATCGTCAATGGCCACGAAATCCGCGTCTCCGAGGTCCAGATGGCCACCGACGACATCATCGGCCAGCTGCCGGATATGCCGCCGAAGCTGCGCTATCCCTTCGTTGTCGAATATCTGATCGAGCGCCACCTGCTCGCCCAGTATGCCGTTAAGGAGGGGATCGCCGAGACCGAGGAATACAAGCGCCGCCTCGCTCTCTACCAGGCCAAGGCCCTGCGCGACGCCTATTTCTTCCAGAAGATCCGCCCGATGGTGACGGAAGAGGAAATCAAGAAGGTCTACGACGAGGAAGCCGCCAAGCTCCAGCAGACGGAGCGGGTGCGCGCCCGCATGATCCTGGTCGCCAGCGAGAAGGAGGCCAAGGACATCGAGGCCATGCTCGCCAAGGGTGAGAAGTTCGAGGATCTCGCCAAGAAGTACAGCCTCGACGGCTCGAAGGACTATGGCGGCGACCTGGGCTATTTCACCTCCGCCGAAATGGTGCCCGAATTCTCCAACGCCGTCTTCGCCCTCAAGGTGGGCGAAACATCGCAGCCGGTGAAGACCGATTTCGGCTGGCACATCATCCGCCTCGAGGACAAGAAGCAGGGCGCCGCCCAGCCCTTCGACCAGGTGAAGCAGGCGATCCGCAACGTGCTGCTGCGCCAGAAGGTCGGCGAGGTGATGTCCAAGATCCGCGGGGCCTCCAAGGTCGAGATCCTGGACGAGGACCTCAAGAAATACGCCGAGGAAGCCTCAAAGGCTGCCAAGTCCTTCCAGGAGAACAAGCAGAAGACGCTTGACCAGGGCGGCATCGCGCCTGCCATCGGCGGCGACGATAGCGGCTCCGGCAAGGGCGACCTGCAGCTTCCGGCACAGTAACACCCGTCCATATCCAGGCCGTTCTGAGGGGGGCTCGTCATGGCGAATCAAGGGTCACATCAGGTCTCGCCGCTGGCACCGGCGGCATTTCCGGAGCTTCCGCCCATCGCCGGCGTCAGTCTGGCAGCGGCCGAAACCGGCATCCGTTACAAGAACCGGCCTGACGTTCTGCTCGCCATCATGGAGCCCGGCACCACCGTGGCCGGGTCCTTCACCCGTTCCAAGTCGCGCTCGGCCCCCGTCGACTGGTGCGTGGACAGCCTCGACGGCGGCTCCGCGCGGGCCGTGGTCATCAATGCCGGCAATGCCAATGCCTTCACCGGCAAGGCGGGCGTTGCCACGGTCAAGGCGGTAGCCAAGTCTGCGGCAAAGCTCCTCGGTTGCAAGTCTCACGAGATCTTCCAGGCCTCCACCGGCGTCATTGGCGAGCCGCTGGACCCCAGCTTCATCACCAATGCCCTGCCGAACCTCGCCGAAGCGGCGGAGCCCGCCGCCTGGGGCATGGCCGCCAGGGCCATCATGACGACCGACACCTTCCCCAAGGCTGCCACAGCGCGGGTGAGGCTCGGCGGCAAGACCGTCACCATCAACGGCATCGCCAAGGGCTCGGGCATGATCGCGCCCGACATGGCCACCATGCTGGTCTTCCTCTTCACTGACGCGGCACTGCCGGCGAAGCTCCTGCAGAAGCTGCTGTCGAAAGCGGTGGACAAGAGCTTCAACTGCATCACCGTGGATGGCGACACTTCCACCTCCGATACGGTTCTCCTGTTCGCCACCGGCAAGGCCGGCAACGCCACCAAGGGCCTGCGCGCCGACGACACTGGGCTCAAGGCCTTCTCCAAGGCGCTGAACGGCTTGTGCATGGACCTCGCCCACCAGGTGGCGAAGGATGGCGAGGGGGCGGAGAAGTTCATCGAGATCGCCATCACCGGTGCCGAGAATGACAAGGCCGCCCACCGCATCGCCATGTCGATCGCCAATTCGCCGCTGGTGAAGACGGCGGTGGCCGGCGAGGATGCCAACTGGGGCCGCGTCGTCATGGCCATCGGCAAGGCGGGCGAGAAGGCCATCCGCGACAGGCTGAAGATCAAGATCGGCGGCATCACCGTGGCCAGGAATGGCATGCGCGACGCCTCCTACAAGGAAGCCGACATCATGCCGCACATGAAGGGCCGCCACATCGTGATCGAGGCGGATGTTGGCGTTGCCAAGGGCAAGGCCACGGTGTGGACCTGCGACCTCACGCACCGCTACATCGATATCAACGGCTCCTACCGCAGCTAGGATGAAGATCGTCCTCGTCGCCGCGGTGGCGCTGATCGACAAGGATGGCCGCGTGCTCCTGTCGCAGCGCCCTCCCGACAAACAGCTTGGCGGATTGTGGGAATTTCCCGGCGGCAAGGTGGAAGCGGGCGAACGCCCCGAAGCGGCATTGATCCGTGAACTGAAGGAAGAACTCGGCATCGACGTGGCCGAGTCATGCTTGGCCCCGCTTACCTTCGCCAGCCACGCCTATGAAGAGTTCCACCTGCTCATGCCGCTCTATGTCTGCCGCCGCTGGAAGGGGCAGGTGGTGGGGGCGGAAGGCCAGGCAATCGCCTGGGTCAGGCCGCTGAAGCTGAAAGACTATCCCATGCCCCCCGCCGACATTCCGCTGATCCCGCATCTGGTGGATTTACTTTAGACACAGCAGCCTCGTTCGTTTCTACGCACCTTCGCCGGGCTTGACCCGGCGATCCCTTTTGGTGGCCAGCAGGAGGATGCCCGGGTCAAGCCTAGGCATGATGAGATCGGGGGTGTGGCTCAGATCTTCTTCTCTTCCACCTTCAGCGCATCAGCAAGCCTTGCCTTGGCGCTGCCGGGCTTCAGCGGCTGCTGCTGGCTTTCATGCGGGGCCCAGCCGGTGATCCAGGCGATTTCCACCGTGGCGCGCACGCGCTCGTCGGGGTCGGCGAAGGTCTGCTGGTAGTGGTTGATCGCAGCGCCCATGAGCCGGCGACTGACGGGTGTGCGAGAGCGGCCGACGAGATTGTTGGAGAGCCCAAGCTCGCGGATCTCGTGGATCAGCGCCACGGCATCGGCATAGCGCACCATGGTGCGGTCGAGGTCGGCGACGGGCAGTGCAAGGCCCGCGCGCTGCAGCAGGCCGCCCAGTTCGCGCACGTCGATCATCGGCGCCACGCGTGGCGAAACACCACCCAGCACCGCAGCTTCCGCCGCCAGCCATGACTGGCGGAGTTCGGTCAGTGTGTCGCCGGCGAACAGGCAGGCGAGCAGCAATCCGTCTGGCTTCAACGCGCGGCGGATCTGGATGAGCGCGCCCGGCACGTCGTTGAAGGTCTGCAGGTCGAGGATGCTGAACACGGCGTCGTAGTGCGCTTCGGGCAGACCAAGATCGTCGCTTGCCGACGGGCCGCGCGTCTCCACCGTCTGCACCTGGCCGCCCTCCTTCAGGCGCACGGCGATGGCGTCGGGCTCCGCCGCGATCAGCAGCACGTGTTCGAAGCGGCGGTTGACGAAGGCCAGGCGCTCGACCAGCTCCTCGGCAATGGTGCGCGTCAGGATATTGGCTTCGGCACCCCGCCTGCGCGTGGCTCGCGCCACGCCAAGCGCCCTGTCAAAGAGGGGAGGAGCTCCCGCCATCAGCCCACGAGCTCGCGGCGGATGAGGTCATAGGTGGCGCGGTCTGGGGCCGAGATGATGCCACCCTCGTGCTTCGTTGCATCGTAGGGCGCGCCGTCGAGGAGTGCCGAATACCCACCGGCTTCGGCGTGGATCAGGACGCCCGCCGCATGGTCCCACGGCATCAGCTTGTAGTGCAGCGAGAAGTGGACGAGGCCCTCGGAGATCAGGCGGTATTCATAGGCCGCGCAGCGGTAATTGAAGCTGGCCTTGGTCTTGGCGAGGTTCGCCACGGTGCGCGAGCGCTGCGGCTCCGGCATCAGGTACCAGGAGGAGAGGCCGGTCATCTCGGACAGCGAGTCGGGCTTGGCCACGAGCAGGTCGCGGGTGCGGCCCGTGGCGCTTTCGCCCCAGGCGCCCGTGCCTCTGAGCCCCTTGTGCCAGTCGCGGCCTACGGGATCATAGATCAGCCCTGCCACCGTCTCGCCTCTTGCCACCACGGCGGCCATCACGCCGAACAGCGGCAGGCCCCAGGCGAAGTTCGAGGTGCCGTCGACAGGGTCGACGATGATGCACAGGTCAGCGCCGCCGATCTTGTCGAGCAGCCCCTTGTCGCGCGCCACCGATTCCTCGCCCACGAACAGCGCACCCGGGAACGCCTTGGCGCAGAGGTCGCGGATTCGCCATTCGGCCTGTTCGTCGGCATCCGTCACCAGGTCCAGCGCCCCGGTTTTCTCGCGGATGCCGCCATCCTCAAGGCTGCGAAAGCGCGGCATGATTTCTGTTTCGGCGGCCTCCGCCATGATGGCGGCAAGGCGATCGAGATCGGCGCGGGAAAAAGACATGCGGGGGAGGCTCCGGGTCAGGTTCCGGTCGCTGTTAGACCAATCGCGGAAGGGAATCCACGGTTCCCGCTCCGCGTGTTACGCTGGGTCATGGAAATTGCGCTTTCCCATCTTCCCGCCCGGTTGTGGCGTGGCTTCCTGGATCTGGTGACGCCCAGCCTCTGCCTGTCCTGCGCAGCGCCGGTGGGCGAGCCGTCAAGCCTCTGCGTTGCCTGCTGGGGGCGGCTGAAGCTGATCGAGGAGCCGGTCTGCGAGGCGCTGGGAACCCCCTTCGCCTTTGACCAGGGCGAGGGGGCGCTGTCCGCCGCAGCCCTGGCGGATCCGCCCTCCTGGGACCGTTCCCGCGCTGCCGTGCTGTTCGAGGACGAGGCGGCAAAGCTTGTCCATGCGCTGAAATACCGCGACAGGCCGGAGGCGGGCCTGCTCATGGCGCGGATGATGGCGCGGGCCGGGCGGCGGCTGACGGCGCAGGCGGACCTCATCGTGCCCGTGCCGCTGCACTGGCTGCGGCTGTGGCGGCGGCGCTTCAACCAGTCCGCTTTCCTCGCCCAGCACATCGCCGCGCTGTCCGGCACGCCATGGCGGCATGACGTGCTGCTGCGGGCGCGGTCCACCCGGGCGCAGGTGGGGCTGGACCAGGAGGCACGCCGCCGGAACGTCCGCAACGCCTTTGTGGTGCGTCCCGAACTGCGCGCTCAAGTGGCAGGAAGGTCGGTGCTGCTGGTCGATGACGTGCGCACCACCGGGGCCACGGCCGAGGCCTCGGCGCTGGCCCTCAAGCAGGCCGGGGCCCGGCAGGTGAACCTGCTGACCTTCGCCCTTGTCGAGCTTCCGTCGAAGCCTCATATTTGAGCGATCATGCCGACAGTCACCATCTACACCACACCCTATTGCCCCTACTGCCACGCCGCCAAGGCGCTGCTGAAGAAGAAGGGCGTCGCCTTCGAGGAAATCGATGTGCAGGACGCAGGGCTGCGCCAGCAGATGATGCTGCGGTCCAATGGCCGCCGCACCGTGCCGCAGATCTTCATCGGCGAGAACCATGTCGGCGGCTCCGATGACATCCACGAGCTGGATCGTCGCGGCCAGCTGGACCCGATGCTCGCAGAACAGTGATCCGTGCCGCCCTCATTCAGCTGCGTTCGGGAACCGACATGGCCCGCAACGCCGCCGAAGCGTCGGCGCTGATCCGCGAAGCGGCGGGGCAGGGCGCCAGTTTCGTCGCGACGCCCGAGATGACCAACATCCTCGAGCCTGACCGTCCGCGCCTCCGGTCGCTGGCGAGGCCTGAACGAGAGGATGCAAGCGTCGCGGCCTTCTCCGTGCTGGCCCAGGAGCTGGGACTGTGGCTCAGCATCGGTTCGCTGGCGCTGCAGGGGCCGGGAGAGAAGCTCGTCAACCGCTCCTTGCTGTTCACGCCTGACGGCGGCATTGCCGCACGCTACGACAAGATCCACCTCTTCGACGTGGACCTGCCGACGGGCGAGTCCTTGCGCGAGTCCCACGCCTATGATGGGGGCGCGGAAGCGGTGCTGGTGGAGACGCCATTGGGCGCCATCGGCCTGACCATCTGCTACGACATGCGCTTTCCGCATCTCTACCGCGCGCTGGCCAAGGCAGGTGCGAAGCTGTTCACCGTGCCCTCGGCTTTCACCGTGCCCACCGGGCGGGCGCACTGGCACGTGCTGCTGCGCGCGCGGGCCATCGAGACGGGCAGTTTCATACTCGCCGCCGCGCAGGGTGGCAGGCACGAGTCGGGCCGCGAGACTTATGGCCACTCGCTCATCGTCTCGCCCTGGGGCGAGGTGCTGGCGGAGGCGGGCACAGAGCCCGGCATCGTGATCGCCGACATCGACCTTGCGCAGGCGGATCTTGCGCGCGCGCGCATTCCGGCCCTTGTCCATGACCGGTCCATGTCCTTAACTGTCTTGAAACCCGACTGAGCAATCGTTACTTGAAAGCCCATGATCCATTACGACCTCATATGCGACAAGGGTCACGCCTTCGATGGCTGGTTCCGCAACAGTTCCGCTTATGACGAGCAGGCGGGTCGCGGACTCGTGACCTGCACGCACTGCGGTTCCGGCAAGGTCGAGAAGCAACTCATGGCGCCGGGCATTCCGGCCAAGTCCAACCGCAAGAGCGATTCAGCGACGAAGATGGTTGCTGCTCCTGCCGACCCGCGCCTCGCCGAACTCATGAATATGGTGCGTGAGATGCGCAGGCACGTGGAGGAGAATGCCGAATATGTCGGCGATCGCTTTGCCGATGAAGCCCGCAAGATCCACTACGAAGAGTCCGAACAGCGCGGCATCTATGGCCAGACGACGGCGGATGAAGCCAAGGCGCTGGTCGAGGAGGGCATCACCGTTCACGCCCTGCCAAGGTTGCCTGAAGACGGGAACTGAGCGCGCGACGTCTCAGGTCTTCATCATCACCGGCACAAGCCCGGCGATGATGAATTCGAGGACCCTTACCCCCGCCCCACATAGGGCATCTTCGTCGCCATCACCGTCACGAACTGCGCGTTGGCCTCCAGTGGCAGTGACGCCATGTACATCACCGTCTTTGCGACGTTCGCCACGTCCATCGTCGGCTCCGGTGCCATTGAGCCGTTGGCCTGCGGCATGCCGGTCTTCATCTTTTCGGTCATCTCGGTTCCGGCGTTGCCGATGTCGATCTGGCAGACCGCGATGTCATACTTGCGGCCGTCGAGGGAACCTGACTTGGTCAGGCCGGTCACCGCATGCTTGGTGGACGTATAGGGTGCGGAGTTGGGCCGCGGCGCATGCGCCGAGATCGAGCCGTTGTTGATGATGCGGCCGCCGCGCGGGCTCTGTTCCTTCATCATGCGGAAGGCTTCCTGCATGCAATAGAAGACGCCGGAAAGATTGACGTTGACCACGTTCTGCCACATCTCGATCGACAGGTCCTCGAGCATGATGGTGCCTGGCGCACCCGTGCCGGCATTGTTGAAGAGAACATCCAGCCTCCCGAACTTCGCCTTCGCTGCCGCGAACAGCGCCTTCACCGACTTGGGATCGGCGACATCTGTCGGCACCGCCAGCGCGTTGGGGCCGATCTCCTTGGCCACCGCATTCAGCAGGTCGGCACGGCGCCCGGCCAGCACCACATTGTAGCCTTCCTTGGCGAAGGCCAGCGCCACCGCCTTGCCGATGCCAGAGCCGGCACCCGTCACCATCGCAACCTTCATCAATTCCCCCTCAAATTCTTCCACGCCGCCACGAAATCGCGGGCCGCCTTGCTGACATCATCCGCGCTCATGCCCGGCTTGTAAATGTTGGAGCCGATACCGAAGCCCGCGCAGCCGGCATCCGCCCATTCCTTCATGTTGGCCGGCGTCACGCCGCCCACCGCATAGACGTTCACGTCGCGCGGCAACACCGCCTTCCATGCCTTCACCGTCTTCGAGCTCGCCGCTTCCGCCGGAAACAGCTTCAGGTGGCGCGCACCGGCGCGCACCGCGGTGAAGGCTTCCGTCGGCGTGAACACGCCGGGCAGCGGCACCATCCCGTTTTCGACTGCCCGCGCG
>JBEARP010000193.1:0-21513 GCA_041163105.1 Pseudomonadota bacterium | reverse complement strand
GACCAATCTCATTCGCTTCCTGAAGGACGACTCAGGCGCCACCGCCATCGAATATGGCTTGCTCGCTTCGCTGATTGCCGTGGTCCTGATCACGGCGGTCGCTACCTTGGGGTCTACTCTTGAGGCCAAATTCTCGAATATCGCTACGAGCATTAAGAACGCTGGGACTTAAACAGTCATCGGCAGGCAACGCTCATGGCCGATCGCGCGCTTCTCGGACGTCACCGATGCTGAATTCGGTGGCGTCCGGATGTTGTCCTGCTGAGCCTGAGGCACAGGCGAGATGAGTGGATCTGGGGGCGTGGGGCAATTTTTCCTGATGCTGTTTCCGCTCCTGATGATCCTGGGCGGAGCGGGGGACGTGATGACACGACGCATCCCCAATTCACTCGTCGTCGGCACAGCAGCACTTTTCCTGCCCGCGGCCCTCGCGACCGGCATGCCGCTTTGGATCATGTCGCTCCATGTCGCAACGGCAGCCGTGCTGCTCGCGCTGGGCTTCGGACTGTTCTCCTTCGGTGTCGTCGGCGGAGGGGATGCCAAGATGATGGCGGCGGCCGGACTGTGGCTGGGCTTTCCCTGCTCGATCCTGTTCATCACCTTCTCCGCGCTGGCGGGGGGCCTTCTCGCGGCCGCCATGGGCTTGTGGTTCCTCGTTACGATGGAAGGCGGCGTGCACAGCACCTGGTTCGACAAGGCGGTGTCGCCGTTGAAGCCCAGCGTGCCCTATGGCTTCGCGCTGGCTGCGGGGGCCATTCTGGCGACCCCGTTCAGCTGGTGGATGCGGGCTGCCATTGGATAATCATAGTTAACACAAATTTGACGAATACACCTCAAGGTAGCCAAATAATCCAATTTGACACCTCGCAGGAACACTTCAATGAACAGGATGCGGCTCATTCTCCTTGCGGCGGCCATTCTCGCCGCGGCGCTGGCGGCCTACCTGTCGACCGGGTTGATGCGGCAGCGGCCTGCCCCGCCGGTGCCACCCGTCGTGCAGAAGCCGGCAACCGTGGATGTGCTGGTGGCGGCACGCAACGTGACAACCGGCGAACAGTTGGGAAACCTTGGCTTGCAGTGGCGGCCCTGGCCGGCCGAGAGCGTTGCGCCGGAAATGATCACCCGGGAGGAGATGCCGGATGGGGTTGAAACCATGCAGGGGGCGCGTGCCCGAGCTGCCTTTCTGGTAGGAGAGCCGATCGTCGATGCCAGGATCGTCCGCCCCGGCGAAGCAGGCTTCCTGAGTTCCATCCTGCCAAATGGCATGCGGGCGGTTGCCATCCCCATCACCGAACTCTCTTCGGTGAGCGGCTTCGTCCTGCCCAATGACCGGGTGGACGTGATCGTCAGCAGCTCCTTCGTCGACGTACTCGGCAACAAGGCATCCAAGAGCGAGGTGGCGATGAGCAATGTCAGGGTGCTCGCCATCAACCAGACCCTTGGCTCAAGCGTTGGCGAGGCGTCCATCCCGGATTCCCGCACCGCGGTGCTTGAAATCGAACCACTACAGGCGGCGGTCATTTCCAGGGTCCTTGCCTCCGGCCAGATCTCGCTGGCCCTGCGCCCGCTCAGCGACATCGGCAATGGCAAGCCCGAGCTTGCCGATGCTTTCCGAAACCCGAACCGTGCCACGTCCGGGCCGTTGATCATCCGCTATGGCCTCGAGCGCCAGCTCAAGCCGGGCCAGTGAGGAACGAAGTCATGCGCATGCAAAGCCCCTCCTTGACCCACCTGACCCGCAGCCTGACCACGGCTCTGGCCCTCGTCCTCTTGGGCGGTGCCCCACTCATGCCGCCTGCGGTGCAGGCCTCGGAGACGAAAACAATCGACCTCAGCAGTTCGCAGCAGGCGGGACGCATGCTGCGCCTTGGACTCCAGAAGAGTGCGGTGCTGAAGCTTCCCGCCGTGGTGAAGGACGTGATCGTCGGCAATCCCGGCATGGTGGATGTGGTGCTCAAGAACCGCAACACGGCCTATCTCTTCGCGCGCACCGCCGGACAGACCAACATCTTCTTCCTCGATGCCGCCGGCCAGCAGATCCTGCAGCTCGACGTCGAGGTGACACTCGACACCAAGGCGCTGAAGGCGCTGCTGGACCGCGCGATACCTGGAAACTCGATCCAGCTTGACAGCACGGGTTCTAACGTCGTGCTCAAGGGCACGGTGGCAGATGCCCAGCAGGGCAAGACAGCCGAGGACCTGGCCACGCGCTTCATGTCGACCTATAGCGGAGGTGCATCCGTCCTCAACCTGCTCAAGGTGTCCGAGGGCAACCAGGTGATGCTGAAGGTGCGCGTGGTTGAACTCAAGCGCTCGATTCTCAAGCGGCTGGGTATCAACCTCAGTGGCGAGATCACGGCGGGTACGTTCAACTTTGCCTTTAATAACTCGACAACCCCGATCGACCTGCCGCACACCTTCAATGGCATCGCCTCCTTCCCGGGGCCGCCGCTGGACATCTCCGCCCAAATCCGCGCACTCGAAGAAAACGGCCTTGCGACGATTCTGGCGGAGCCCACCCTGACCGCGGTTTCAGGCGCGCCGGCCCGCTTCCGCGCCGGCGGCGAATATCCCTATTCGAATTGCGACATCCAGAACCAGAACACGGACAACCAGTTCCTGGACTGCAGCGTCGAGTTCCGGGACTACGGCATCACGCTCGACTTCACGCCGACGGTGCTCTCGGAGGGTCGCATCGCCCTCAACATCTTCACCGAGGTGAGCGATCTCGCCCCCAATCCCTATAGCGACGCACCGCTGATCGACACCCGCAATGCGCAGACGTCGATCGAGCTACCCACCGGCGGTTCCATGATGCTGGCGGGCCTCATCAAGAACGTCTCGTTGCAGAAGATGGAGAATACACCGGGCCTGCGGTCTCTGCCCGTCCTCGGTGCGTTGTTCTCCAGCCAGGAATTCGAACGCAAGCAGAGCGAACTGGTGGTGATCGTGACGCCCTACATCGTCAGCCCCACTGAGGAGAAGAAGCTCGCGACGCCCATCGACAGGTTCAACAACGCCACTGACCTGCAGCAGTTCTTCCTCGGCCGCATGAACAGGGTCTATGGCCTTCCCGGCAGCGAGGATGGAGCCGGCACCTACAATGGCCAGGTTGGCCACATCATCGAATGAGAGTTGCAGCAGGATTGACCATGTATATGCCGATGTTCCGTTCCCTTCGCATCACCGCTTCAGCCAGTCTGCTGGCCGCAGCAACGCTGCTCGCCGGTTGCTCAACCGAGCTTGCCAGCTTCGATGACACCTATGTTCCAGCCAGCGTGGAGGAGAACTTCCCGATCACTGTCGTGGAGCGCCCGGTGAAACTTACGGTGAAGGCCACGGCAGGCGGGATTCCGTCCGGCCAGGTAAACGAGGTGATCCGCTTCGGCAAGAAGGCGGCGGCGACGGCGTCCACGCCTGTCACGGTGGGGTATCCGTCGCGCAGCAAGGCGGCGCGGCAGGCGGCCAACCAGGCAGCGGGACTCCTCGTCCAACAGGGCGTTGCGCGGCAGGCCATCATCATTTCTCCGGTCGGAGGCGCAGGCCATGCGGTCACCCTCACCTTTGCGGCAAAGGTGGCGGAGACGAAGCCCTGCGGAGACTGGTCGGAGAACCTGCGCGCCAACCAGTTCAACGAGTCAGGTACGGCCTTCGGCTGCGCCGTCCAGCAGAACTTCGCGGCGATGGTCACAAATCCAGAAGACTTCGTGGAGCCACCCCCCCAGACGCCGACCCAAAGCGCGACGCAGAACCCCGCGCTGGAACGGTACAACAACGGCACGTGGACAGCGCCCACGTCAGATTCGAGCTTCTAGGAAGACCGATGACCAACTTCTTCAGCAAAATGGTGCGCGAGCAGATGTTGCAGGGGCAGCAGCCATGACCCCCGTCGCACTGGTGCCGCGCATCAACATCCAGGCCTTTTTCGAATCGCCCCAAACGGCTGAGGCCATTCAGGCTGCCTTCGCCGACCGGCGCATGGCGCGCGCCCACGGCGCGACGATGGCAGGCGGCATTCCGGCCGCCATCCGGCTGTTCCAGACGCAGTCGACACCCAACCTGCTTATTGTCGAATCGACCGGACAACGCGACACGCTGATTGCCAACCTCGCCTCTCTCGCCGAAGTGTGTCAGCCGGATACCAAGGTGGTGGTCATCGGGCACGTCAACGACGTGATCCTGTACCGCGACCTGATCCGGCAGGGCGTCAGTGAATACATCGTGGCGCCAGTGCAGCCGCTGCAGGTCGTCGAGACCATTGCTGCGCTCTATCGCGGCGAGAAGGCGGTGCCTGTCGGCCGTGTCATTGCCTTCATGGGCGCAAAGGGTGGCTGCGGGTCGAGCACCATTTGCCACAACTGCGCCTGGGACCTTGCCCGCAATGCGGGCGTTGAGACCACCATCATCGATCTTGACCTGGCCTTCGGTACGGCAGCGCTCGACTTCAACCTCGATGCGTCCGGCGGAATCATGGAGGCGATCGCCCAGCCGGAGCGCGTTGATTCCCTGCTGCTCGACCGTTTGCTGGTGAGGCTTGGCGACAAGCTCAGCCTGCTGGGCGGACCTGGCGGCGTGGACAAGGACTTCACCATCGAAGCCCATGCCATCGAAACCATCCTCACGGCCATGCGGGTCAGCGTGCCCACGATCGTGGTGGACTTGCCGAACCTCTGGGCGCCGTGGGTTCGATTCACCCTGCTGCATGCCGACCAGATCGTGCTCACCGCAGAGCCGGAGCTCGCCAGCCTGCGCAACGCCAAGGCCCTGGTGGATATGCTGAAAACCGCGCGGCCCAATGATCCTCCGCCCACTTTGGTGCTCAACCAGGTGGGCGTGCCAAAGCGGCCGGAGATTGCCGCGGCTGATTTCCGCAAGGCGATCGGAACCGAGGTGGCTGTGACGGTTCCCTTCGATCCAGCCAGCTTCGGCGCGGCCCTCAACAACGGTCGCATGGTGCTCGACATGGCGCCGCGCAGCAAGGCGGCGGAGGCCATGCGCAAGCTGGCGCGCGATCTGGCTGGTGACAAGCCCGGCAATTCCGTGGTGGCGAGCGGCCAATCAATTCTCAAGAAGCTCTTGAGTCGAGGTAAGGTGTGATGTTCGGAAAGCGCTCCGGGGATAGCCCGTCAAAGGAGGTTCTGGCTCCGGTTCAGCTGGGCCGCAGCGATGCAGGCGCCGACCAGGGCCGGCAGGTCTCGGCGGGCACGACTTCCCAGCGTGGCTCCCTTGCCAATCCTGGCGGATACCAGGGCGCTGCCGGAGCGCGACTTGACGGCAGCCAGGCTGCGCGGCGCTCGGAGAGCTATTACGACATCAAGAGCACCATCTTCAACGCGCTGATCGACGCAATCGACCTGACCCAGCTTTCGCAAATCGACCGCGATGCAGCACGCGAGGAGATCCGCGACATCGTCAGCGAGATCATCACCCTCAAGGATGTGGTGATGTCGGTCTCCGAGCAGGAGGAGTTGCTCGAGGACATCTGCAACGATGTCCTGGGCTTCGGCCCGCTGGAGCCGCTGCTGGCGCGCGACGACATCTCCGACATCATGGTGAATGGCGCCGGCGCCACCTTCATCGAGGTTGGCGGCAAGGTGCTGAAGACCGGCGTCAGGTTCCGCGACAACTCGCAATTGCTCAACATCTGCCAGCGCATCGTCAGCCAGATCGGACGGCGCGTTGACGAGGCGAGCCCGATCTGCGATGCGCGCCTGCTGGATGGTTCGCGCGTCAACGTGATCGCGCCGCCACTGTCGATCGACGGGCCGGCGTTGACCATCCGCAAGTTCAAGAAGGACCGGCTGAGACTTCCCGATCTCGTGCGCTTCGGTTCTATTACGCCGGAGGGCGCGGTCCTGCTGGAAATCATCGGGCGGGTACGTTGCAACGTGCTGATCTCGGGCGGCACCGGATCGGGCAAGACCACTCTTCTCAACTGCCTCACCGCCTATATCGAGAACGACGAACGCATCATCACCTGCGAAGACGCCGCCGAACTGCAATTGCAGCAGCCCCATGTGGTGCGCCTCGAAACACGTCCGCCCAACCTCGAAGGGGAAGGCGAGATCACCATGCGCGAGCTTGTGAAGAACTGCCTGCGCATGCGGCCTGAGCGCATCATCGTCGGCGAAGTACGCGGGCCGGAGGCCTTCGATCTCCTACAAGCGATGAACACTGGCCATGACGGATCCATGGGCACGCTGCACGCCAACTCGCCGCGCGAGGCGCTGTCGCGAATCGAATCGATGATCACCATGGGTGGATTTTCGCTGCCATCCAAGACCATCAAGGAGATGGTGTGCGGCTCCATCGACGTGATCGTGCAGGCCGCGCGTCTGCGTGACGGCTCCCGCCGCATTACCCACATTACCGAGGTGATCGGCCTGGAGGGCGACGTGATTATCACACAGGACCTTCTGGTCTATGAGATCACCGGCGAGGATGCCAACGGAAAGGTGATCGGGCGCCATCGCGCGACGGGCATTGCGCGCCCACATTTCTGGGACCGGGCGCGCTACTTCAACGAGGACCGGCGCCTTGCCGAGACGCTCGAGATGGCCGACAGGCGCGACGAATAGAATGGCACGCGATGTTCGGCTTTGACACACAGCAAATGCTCTTCCTCCTTCTGGTCGCAATGGCGATCGGTGGAGCGGTGCTGGCGCTCGCCCTGCCGTTCATGGGGTCATCGGGCGTTGAGGCGCGGGTCAGGACGATCTCCGGGGCCAGGAAGTCGACCGAGCCCAAGAGGCAGTCGGCGGTCAGCCGCTTGCTGGACGGCCAGAAGGACACCCGGCGGCAGGTTCAGGAATCCCTCAAGCAGATCGAGGAGCGGGCCATTCAGCAAAGGCGTGGCGTTCCGCTCAGGCTGCTCATCAACCGCTCTGGAATCGGCATCTCGGTGCGCAAGTTTTGGGTGGTCTCGGTTGCGGTTGGACTTGCCTTCGCCCTGTTGCCCGCGCTGCTCGGCTTTCCATGGTTCGTCGGTGTACTGGGTGCCGTCATCGGCACTATCGGCCTGCCACGCTGGTTCTTGTCGTCACTGGCCAAGCGGCGCCAGAAAGCCTTCCTGGAGGATCTCGCCGATTCAGTGGACGTCATGGTCCGCGGCCTCAAAGCGGGTCTTCCCTTGTCTGACGCCATGCGGTTGATCGCTACCGAGGCTAGCCCACCCGTCGGTCCGGAGTTCATGCAGGTCGTGGAGGGTCAACGCCTCGGCATTACCATAGATCAGGGCGTGGAGCGCATGTTCGAGCGCATGCCGCTGCCCGAAGTGAGCTTCCTCGGGATCGTGTTCAGTATTCAGTCGAAGTCGGGTGGCAACCTGTCGGAGGCGCTGAACAACCTGTCGAGGGTGCTGCGCGACCGCAAGAAGCTGAAAGGCAAGGTTCGTTCCATGTCGCAGGAAGCAAAATCCTCCGCCGCCATCATCGGCGTGCTGCCGTTTCTGATCATCGGTTTGCTCATGCTCGTGAGCCCGGACTACCTGACGCCGCTGCTGTCGACCTCGACTGGCCACATGATTCTCATCGGTTGCGGCATCTGGATGCTGTTGGGCATTCTCGTCATGCGCAAGATGATCAGCTTCGACGTCTGAGCGGAGGAGCCTCAACGTGCTGCAAGTCCTTTCGGATCTGGCGAGGCCCGAGACGCTGGTGACACTGTTGTTCGCGGTCGCCGCCTTTGCGGCGGTGCTGAGTGCCGCCGCGCCGTTACTGCAGGACGACCCGCTCAAGGAGCGGATGAGGTTGGTGAGCTTGGAGCGCCAAAAGATGCGCGCCGAGCGGCAGAAGGAGATGGGGCAGGGCAAGCTCCGCGATGCCCGCGGTGGCGGCGCGGCCCGGCGCATGGTCGACCTCCTGAGCTTGCGGAAAGTGTTCGAAGCCGAGTCCTCGCGTGATCTTCTGCGTCAGGCGGGGTTGCGCCACGAGCGCCACCTCATAATCTATCTTGCGTCGCGCGTGTTGGCACCTATCGGCCTGGGGCTCTTCGCCTTCGTCTATATCTCGACGATATACGGCACGCTGCCTCCCCAGATGCGCATCGCTGCCGCCGCCATTGGCATGGTGATCGGCAATTATCTTCCCTTCGTGATGCTGCGCAACCTCATTTCCAGGCGGCAAACGTCGATCCGTCGTGCATGGCCCGACTCGCTCGACCTCATGCTCATCTGCGTCGAGTCCGGCATGGCAATCGAGCCGGCCATGCAGCGCGTGTCGCGCGAGATCGGGACGATGTCCGTGCCGCTCGCGGAAGAACTGGCGTTGACGGTGGCCGAGTTGTCGTTCCTGCCGGACCGACGCAAGGCGTTCGAGAACCTTGGCAAGCGCACCGGAATGCCGCAAGTGAAGTCGGTGGTGACGAGCCTCATCCAATCGGAGCGTTACGGTACGCCGCTCGGCACCGCGTTGCGCGTGCTGGCCCAGGAGAATCGCGACATGCGCATTGCCGAGGCAGAGCGCAAGGCGGCAGCACTTCCGCCTCGCCTCACCGTTCCAATGATGCTGTTCTTCATGCCGGTGATCTTCGTCGTGATCCTGGGGCCCGTGGTCATGACCATCTCGAAGTTCTTCTAGGGTACTGGCCCGGCTCAGCCTTGGCTGCTGGTGTCGCTGATCTGCTGCCAGGTGTTGGGCTGCGACAGCATCTTCTTGAGATAGGCCATGTTCTCCTGCACCTTCTCGGGCGGAAGATCCTGCTGGGCCAGCTTGGTGGCCTCATCGAAGCGCCCCTGCAAGCCGACGACGAGCGCCAGATTCTGGCGGATGCGCGGTTCGCTCCTGGAGCGCGGCAATGCGTCGGCGGCCCGGAGTTCCGCCTCGGCCTGCTTGAGATTTCCCTCAAGGGCGTAGGACATGGCAAGGTTGTTCATTACCGCCAGGTTCTGCGGGTCAGCCGCCAGCGCTTTCGCATATTGCTCGCGCGCCTTTGGGTAGAGGCCCTTCTGGTCATAGGCGCTGCCCAGTGCCGACATGACGCGCCAGTCGCTGTCGCCCTTTTTCTCTGCACTCTCGAGAAGGGGAATGGCCTGCTCAAGCTTGCCGGCCATCATCAGCTTGCGACCATAGAGACCGGCGAGCTTGGCATTGCCGGGGTCAGCCTCCACGAGTTTCTGGTAGACGCCCAGCGCCTCGTTCTTCTGGCCAAGGCTTTCGAGGCCGTTGGCATAGGCAAGTCCCTTGTTCACGTCCTTCGGGCTGGCCCGCCATTTTTCGCCAAGCTCGGCCAACGCCTCGTAGGAAGTCGGTGTGGTCGATGCGGTGGCAAGATTGCTGGCACCCGTGAATTGCGCAGTCGTCTTGCTGCAGCCCGTCAGGATCACGGCGGAAGCCAGCAGGAAAAAAATGGCTGGGCGGGACACGGCCCTTGGCATGACGAAACTCCAGTCCGGTTTATTCGGCTACCTTGGCGCGCAACGGTCAATATTTGATTAACCATAAAGGTGTTTCGCGATATGGGAGGCGAAACTTGGAGCCCGACATGACTGAGCCTGCAGAGATTCTCCTCGCACCTGCCGCCCGCGGCATTCCTCTCACCGTCATCGAAGGTCGCGACTGGGAAAAGAGACGCCGGGAGTTACCCGCGGATCTTCGCGGCTGGGCCGATGCGAACGGTTTCAAGGCACAGGCGGGCCGGGTGCTGGCCGTTCCGTCGCCAGCCGGCGAAGTGAAGCAGGTGCTGGCAGGAGCAGACGCAAGCGACCCCTTCGCCCTTGGCAAGTTGAGCCGCAGCCTGCCCCCCGGCGCATATGCCGTTGGTGGAACCGTGCCGCAGCCTGATCTTCTGGCACTGGGCTGGTGTCTCGAGTCCTACGGCTTCGGCCGCTATGGCAAGCAGGTCCAGCCAGTGGCGCAGCTCGTGTGCCCAAAGGGTGTCGACCGCGAGGCGGTGCTGCGCGCCGCCCGCGCCAGCTGGATGGTGCGTGACCTCGTCAATACGCCCGCCTCCGACATGGGGCCTGACGAGTTGGAGCAGGCGGCCCGCGCCGTCGCACGCGCCTACAAGGCGAAGCTGCGGGTGGTATCCGGCAAGGCGCTGGAGAAGGGCTTTCCGATGATCCACGCTGTGGGCAAGGCCAGCCCGCGCAGCCCTCGCCTCATTGACTTCAGCTGGGGTCCGGCGCGCGCGCCCAAGGTCACGCTGGTTGGCAAGGGCGTCTGCTTCGACACCGGCGGCCTTGACATCAAGCCTGCCTCCGGCATGGCACTGATGAAGAAAGACATGGGGGGTGCAGCAAACGTGCTGGGCCTCGCGCAGATGATCATGGCCGCGAACCTCAAGGTCAGGCTGCGCGTGCTGATCCCCGCCGTCGAGAATTCCATCGCCGGCAATGCCTTCCGCCCTGGCGACGTGCTGACCAGCCGCAAGGGCATCACGGTGGAGATCGGCAACACCGACGCGGAAGGCCGCCTCGTTCTCGGCGATGCGCTGGCGCTTGCGGATGAGGAGCAGCCCGACCTGCTCATCGACATGGCAACCCTCACCGGGGCGGCGCGCGTGGCGCTTGGCCCCGATCTGCCGCCCTTCTACACCGACGACGAGGCGCTGGCCGAGGCTATCGCAAAGGCGGGCAGGGAGGTGAACGACCCTGTCTGGCGCCTGCCGTTCTGGCAGCCCTACACCCGACTGTTCGATTCATCCGTGGCGGACATGAACAATGCCGGCGATTCAGGGTTCGCAGGCTCCATCACTGCCGCGCTGTTTCTCAAGCGTTTTGTCGAAAGGGCGAAGGCTTACGTCCATTTCGACGTCTTCGCCTGGACACCGATGCCGCGACCCGGCCGGCCGAAGGGCGGCGAGGCGCAAGCGATGCGGGCGCTGTTCGAGGTCATCCGCAGGCGCGCCACATAGCGGCTTGCAACGACGGCCATTTGCCGTCAGACTGTAACGGACCCGAAACAACCAGAACGGTTGCGAGAAGGCTGTTTATGTCCGTTGCGTTGTCCACTGCCCAGTCCCTGACCCTCTGGCACGATGTCGCCCTTGCCATGGTGCGCGACGACGAGCCCGATCTTTCTGTGCGCCAGGTCTGCATCCTGTTGACGATCTATCTCGAGGCGCCGCCGCACACGGTGCGCGACCTGGCGAAGAAGCTGGGCGTCACCAAGCCTGTCATCACCCGCGCGCTCGATACCATGGGCAAGCTCGAACTGGTCAGCCGCCGTCGCGACGACAAGGACCGCCGCAACGTGCTGATCCAGCGAACGGTGAAAGGTGCGCTTTATCTCGAGCGTCTGGCGGACACGATTGGCAATCACGCCAAAAGACTCTAGGGAACGCGCATGACCAAGCCCGACCCGCGCCTCCATGCCTATCGCCCCGATCTTGCCGATGCCGCCCTGAAGGGCCGGGTGGAGGCCCAGCACTTCGTGGCGCCGCGGCTGATGCAGGTTGTCGAACCCGTCATCACCGTTCACAAGGCATCGCGATTCGATGCCATGCAACTGACCCAGGCGCTGTTCGGCGAAACCGTGAAACTCTTCCACGAGGAGGAGGGCTGGGCCTGGGTGCAGCTCGTGCGCGATGGCTATGTGGGCTACGTGAACGGCAATGCGCTGACACCGCAGGTGATGCCTTCCACGCACCGGGTGGCCGTGCCATCAACCTTCATGTACCCCGAGGCGAGCCTCAAGACGCAACCTGCCATTCTCCTCACGCTCAATGCAGAGGTGTCAGTAGCGTCCGAGACTGGTGCATTTTCGCGGCTGGCCAACGGCCGCTTCGTCTTCACGGCTCACCTGAAGAAGGTGGATGAGTTCGAAGCTGACTTCGTCACCGTTGCGGAGATGTTTCGGCACGTGCCTTATTACTGGGGCGGCAAGTCGGTCCATGGCCTGGACTGCTCTGGGCTCGTGCAACTGTCACTCGAAGCTTGCGGCAAGCCGGCACCGCGTGACAGCGACATGCAGGAGGCCACGCTGGGCGAGCGGCTGATGGTCAACGACCTCGACACGCTGAAGCGTGGCGACCTCGTCTTCTGGGATGGCCACGTCGGCATCATGACGGATGAAAAGACGCTGCTGCACGCCAATGGCCACCACATGATGGTGGTGGCAGAGCCGCTGAAGGAGGCGGTTGACCGTATCGCCGCACGCTACGGGCAGTTGACGTCCGTGAGGCGCTTCCGCGGCTAACGCCGGCGGGGCATCAATACCCCCGCGACCGATCCACCAGATTTTCGAGCTTTTCGCCGCGTTGGTGCTTTCGGATGTTAGAGGCCACATAGGCGCAGATGGTCTCGGGGTCGCTGTCGGCGGCGCAATGCGGTGTCACCGTCACCCTGGGGTGCGTCCATAGCGGGCTGTCCGGTGGAAGGGGTTCAGGCACGAAGACGTCAAGGGTTGCGGCATGGAGTTCGCCCGCATCCAGTGCCGCGAGAATGTCGTCTGCCACCTGTTGCCGGCCACGCCCCGCGTTGATGATGATCGGCGCGCCGAATGGGCCCTTGCGAGAGAGTTTGCGGATCGTGGCGCGGTTGATGACGCCATCGGTGTCGGCGGTTGCCGGAAGCAGCGAGACCAGAACGTCGGTGCGCGCAAGGAAGGCATCGAATTCTTCCGCGCCCGCGAAGCTCTCGACGCCGGGAATGTGCTTGCGGCTGCGGCTCCACCCGGCGACGCGGAAGCCGATGTCGCGCAGCCGGACTGCCGAGTCCACGCCCATCACGCCAAGCCCCATGATGCCGACGCTCAGTTCCCTCGCAGCATGAGTAGGGAAGGAGTCCCAGACCTTGTTCCGCTGGTTCTCGTCAATACGACGCTGCTGGCGGTGGTGCATCAGCACATGCAGGACGATGTATTCTGTCATGCGGCCGGTAAGGTCCGGATCGTTCACGCGCACGATGGGCACGTTGTCGGGAAGTGTCAGGTCCTTGAGGATGGCGTCGACGCCCGCACCCAGGGACATGATGACCTTGAGGTTGGGCAGGCTCTTCACCACGCCCGCAGGCGGCAGCCATGCGGCGCAGTATTCAATATCGTCCACATTGCCCATCTGATCCGGCCAGACGCGCACGTCGAGATCAGGAGCAACCTTCTTCATGGCGGCAGTCCACACCTCGACCGGCCATGTCGGCAAAATGAACAGGAATGCCATTATTGATTCACCACACCTTCCGGCGCGGCCTTGAGGTTGAGGGCGGCCGCGATCAACGCCTTCGTATACTCTGTCTTCGGATTTGAGAAAACCTCGGCCGTGGGCCCGCTCTCGACGGTGACGCCATTGCGCATGACGATCACTTCGTTAGCCAGCGCACGCACCACCTTCAGGTCATGGCTGATGAACAGATAGGCAAGGTTGTGCTTCTTCTGCAGTTCGCGCAGCAGGTCGACAATCTGCGCCTGGACCGACATGTCGAGCGCCGAGGTTGGCTCGTCCAGCATGATGAATTTGGGTTCCAGCGCCAGGGCTCGTGCGATGGCGATGCGCTGACGCTGGCCACCGGAAAACTCATGCGGGTAGCGGTCCATGGTGGACGGGTCGAGCCCCACCTCGGTCAGCGCGCGGGCAACGATCTCGCGGCGCTGCTCGTAGCCAAGGTCGCGGCCCTGGACCGTCAGCCCCTCCTCGACGATCTGCTGGATCGACAGGCGCGGCGACAGCGAGCCGAAAGGATCCTGGAAGACGATCTGCATGTCCTTGCGCAGCGGCCTCATCATCGCTGTGTTGTAGCCGTCGATGTTTTTGCCCATGTAAACGATGGGGCCTTCAGAGCGGATAAGGCGAAGGAGTGCGAGGCCAAGCGTGGTCTTGCCGGAACCCGACTCGCCCACCACGCCCAGCGTCTGCCCGCTGCGCACCGTGGCATCGACGCCATCGACGGCCTTGATGTGGCCCATTGTCTTGCGGAAGAAGCCGCGCTTGATGGGGAACCACACCTTCAGGCCCCTGGTCTCGAGCACGGTTGGAGCGGAAGGATCGCTCGGTGGCGGCGCGCCCTTGGGCTCCGCGGTGAGCAACATCTTGGTATAGGCGTGCTGCGGATTGGCGAAGACCTCCTTCGCATCACCGCTCTCCACCGCCTTGCCGCGCTGCATGACCACGACGTTGTCGGCCATCTTGCGCACGATGCCGAGGTCGTGGGTGATGAGCAGCATGGCCATGCCGAACTCGGCCTGCAGCTCCTTGAGCAGCTTCAGGATCTGCGCCTGCACGGTGACGTCGAGCGCCGTCGTCGGCTCGTCGGCAATCAACAGGTCCGGGTTGTTGGCGAGCGCCATGGCGATCATCACGCGCTGGCGCTGGCCGCCGGACAGCTGGTGCGGATAGTCCAGAAGGCGTGTTTCGGGGTCGCGGATGCCCACCTTGGCAAGAAGATCGACAATGCGGGCGCGTGCCGCATCGCCCTTGAGGTTCTGGTGCAATTCGAGGATTTCGCCGATCTGCCGCTCCACCGTGTGCAGCGGGTTAAGCGAGGTCATCGGCTCCTGGAACACCATGGTGATGTCATTGCCGCGCACCCGCCGCAGGTCACCCTCGTCGGCGTCGAGCAACTCCTCGCCCTTGAAGCGCACCGAGCCTGAAGGGTGCGAGGCGGCGGGGTAGGGCAGGAGCTTGAGGATGGACAATGCCGACACTGACTTGCCGGACCCGGACTCGCCCACCAGCGCCAGCGTCTCGCCCTTGGCGATCGAGAACGACACCTTGTCGACGGCGAGCGTGGTCCGCTGGCCTTGGCTGAAGGCAACCGACAGATCCTTCACCTCGAGAAGCTTCTCGCTCATGCGAAGGTCTTTCGCGGGTCGAGCGCGTCGCGCACCGCCTCGCCGATGAAGACGAGCAGCGACAGCATGATGGAGACGATCAGGAAGCCGGTGAGGCCGAGCCACGGGGCCTGCAGGTTGTTCTTGCCCTGGGCGATCAGCTCGCCGAGCGAAGGTGAGCCTGGCGGCAGGCCGAAGCCGAGGAAGTCGAGCGATGTCAGCACCGTCACCGAGCCCGCGAGAATGAAGGGCATGAAGGTGATGGTGGAGACCACCGCGTTGGGCAGCAGGTGCTTGAACATGATCCTGGCGTCGGAAAGACCAAGCGCGCGGGCGGCCCGCACATATTCGAAATTCCGGGCGCGCAGGAACTCGGCGCGCACCAGCCCGACGATCGACGTCCACGAGAACAGGATCTGGATGAACAGCAGGATCCAGAAGGTTGGCGTGATGAAGGCGGCCAGGATGATGAGCAGATAGAGCCCCGGCATCGAGGTCCAGATTTCGATGAAGCGCTGGAAGATCAGGTCGGTCCAGCCGCCGAAGTAACCCTGTATGGCGCCAGCCGCCATGCCGATGAGCGATGAGATCACGGTGAGGATGAGGCCAAAGGCCACCGAGATGCGGAAGCCGTAGATGAGACGTGCCACCACGTCGCGTCCCTGGTCGTCGGTACCGAGCCAGTTGAGGTTGCCGAACGCGCAGTTGGGGTCGTTCACACCCAGCGGATACTTGACGCAGGCCTGTTCGCGGGTGAGCTGGAAGGCCGGAGTGGACGGGGCCGGCATGGGCAGCTCGTTGTTGACCGTGTTGTAGGAATAGCGGATCAGCGGCCACAGCATCCAGCCATTGGCCTGGATTTCCTCCTGGTTCACGGGGTCGCGGAAGTCGGTGCGGGCGAGAAAGCCGCCGAACTTCGATTCCGGATAATCCACGAAGGTGGGGTACAGCCACTCGCCCTTGTAGGAGACCAGCACCGGGCGGTCATTGGCGATGAAGGGCGCGAAGACCGAGATCAGGAACAGCACCATGAACAGCCAGAACGACCAGAAGCCACGCTTGTTCTGCCGGAACAGCTGCCAGCGCCGCTGGTTGAGGGGTGTCACGCGGATCGCCATGGCTCAGACGTCCCGCTTCTCGAAATCGATCCGCGGATCGATCCAGGTGTAGGTGAGGTCCGAGATGAGCTGCACCACAAGGCCCATCAGCGTGAAGATGTAGAGACTGGCGAAGACAATCGGATAGTCGCGGTCGAGTGTGGCCTTGAAGAACAGGTAGCCCAGGCCATCGAGCGAGAAGATGGTCTCGATCAGCAGCGAGCTGGCGAAGAAGGCGCCGATGAAGGCACCGGGGAACCCGGCGATCACCAGAAGCATGGCGTTGCGGAACACATGGCCATAGAGCACCTGGCGCTCGCTCAGCCCCTTGGCCCGCGCCGTCGTCACATATTGTTTGCGGATCTCGTCGAGGAAGGAGTTCTTGGTCAGCATCGTCATGGTGGCGAAGCTGCCGATGGCCATGGCGAAGAGCGGCAGCGCCAGGTGCCAGGCATAATCCGCAGCCTTGCCGAAGAAACTCATCTGCTCGAAATTGTCGGAGGTGAGCCCGCGCAGCGGGAACCAGCTGAAGTAGCTGCCGCCGGCGAACACCACGATCAGCATGATGGCGAAGATGAAGCTCGGGATGGCATAGCCGATGATGATGACGCCCGAGGTCCAGACGTCGAAGGTGGAGCCGTCCTTGACGGCCTTCCGGATGCCGAGCGGAATGGATACCAGATACTGGATCAAGGTGAGCCACAGGCCGAGCGAGATCGACACCGGGAGCTTTTCGCCGATGAGGCTCAGCACCGAGCGGTCGCGGAAGTAGCTCTGGCCGAAGTTGAAGGTGAAGTAGTCCTTCATCATCATCAGGAAGCGCTCGGGGGCCGGCTTGTCGAAGCCGAACTGCTTCTCGAGGCTCTTGATGAACTCGGGGTCAAGCCCCTGCGCGCCACGATACTTGAGGTTCACCGCGTCGCCACCCGGCATGGCCTGCTGGTTGCCGCCGGCCTCGTTGCCTGTATTGCCGCTGATGCGCCCGGTCGAGTCGGTGTCGTTGCCCTGCATCTTGGCGATGACCTGCTCGACAGGCCCGCCCGGCACGAACTGGATGACCGCGAAGGTCATCAGCATGATCCCGATCAGGGTCGGGATCATCAGCAGGATGCGTTTCAGGATATAGGCGCCCATGGAGCGGGATCAGTTTCCGTTGGCGATTCGCTTGGCCTTGGCCTCGTCATACCACCACGTGTCAAGGATGCCACGGTCGTATTTGGGCTTGGTCTGGGGCCTTTCGAACTTGTCCCAGAAGGCCAGCCAATAGGTGCCCTTGTACCAGTTGGGAACCCAGAACTGCTCTGCCCGCAGCGCCCGGTCCAGCGCCCGCCCGGCGGTGTTCAGTTCCTCCCGCGACTTGGCTTCCACCACCTTGTCCAGCAGCGTGTCGATCGCCGGGGAGGCGACGCCCGAGAGATTGAAGGTACCGGGCTTCGTGGCAGAGTCGGACCCGAAGAACACCCGCAACTCGTCCCCCGGCGTCAGTCCGGTGGAGAAGCGCGAGGACATCACGTCGAAGTCATAATCCTCCCGGCGTTTCTGGTACTGGGAGTCGTCCACGGTGCGGATGGAGGCGTTCACGCCGAGGAGCTTCAGGTTCTTGACGTAAGGGCCCAGCACGCGTTCGAAGACGGGGCTTTCGATCAGGAACTCGACGTCCAGCGTTTCGCCCTTGGCGTTGCGGCGCAGCGTGCCCTCATTCTTCCAGCCCGCTTCGTCCAGAAGGGCCGAGGCGCGGCGCAGGAGTTTCCTGTCCTGCCCGGAGCCATCCGAAACGGCGGGTACGATCGCCTCGCCGAATACCTCCGGGCGCAGCGTGTCGCGCAATGGCTCGAGCAGTGCCAGTTCCCCGGGGGTGGGCTTGCCTTCGGCTTTCATGGGCGAGTTTTCGAAGAAGCTGGCCGTGCGCTGGTAGGAGTCGAAGAACAGGTTCTTGTTGGTCCACTCGAAGTCGAAAGCGAGGTTCAGCGCCTCGCGCACGCGGATGTCCTGGAACTTCTCGCGGCGGAGGTTGAAGAAGAAACCCTGCGCGCCGGACGGGGTTTCATCGGGCGTCTCCAGCTTCACCACGCGGCCGTCATTGAGGGCAGGAAAGTTGTATGCCGTGGCCCATTCGCGCGAGGTGAACTCCTCGCGTAGGTCGAGGACGCCGCTCTTCAGCGCCTCGAAGCCGGCGATGCGCTCGCGGAAATATTCGTAGCGCACCTCATCGAAGTTGAAGCGGCCCCTGTTCACGGCCAGGTCCTTGGCCCAGTAGTCGTCGCGCCGGCCATAGGCGACATATTCACCGGGCTTGAAGGACGCGATCTTGTAGGGGCCGGAGCCGAGTGGCGGCGTCAGCGTCGACTTCGAGAAGTCCACCGTGCCGTAATAGGCTTTGGAGAGGATCGGAAGCGCGGCCACGGTGAGCGGCAGGTCACGCGTGCGCTCGCCCTTGAAACGATAGCGCACCGCGTGCGGTTCCAGCACGTCGCAGGCCTCGACATCCTTTATGGTGATGCGGATATTCTCGGCGCCGAGCGTCGAGAGCAGGCGGAAACTGTCGCACACGTCTTCCGCCGTCATTGCAGAACCGTCGGAGAACTTCGCCTCCGGCCGCAACGTGAAGGTGACGCTCTTGCGGTCATCGGCAAGATCCACGTCCTTCGCCACAAGGCCATAGAGCGAACCTGGCTCGTCATTGGCCGGTACCATCAGGCTGTCAAACAGCAGGGCCAGCCCCTGCGCGGGATCACCCTTCAGGATATAGCCGTTGAAGCTGTCGAAGGTGCTGATGGCCGCAGTGCCGATGGTGGCGATCTTGCCGCCCTTCGGCGCATCGGGGTTCACATAGTCGAAGTGGGTGAAACCGGCCGGATACTTGAGGTCGCCGAAGGCGGAGATGCCGTGGCGTGGTTCGGCCTGCGCCGCCACCACGCCAATCGCCAGCGCGAAAACCGCCGCAGCGACATGCCTCACTTGGCCGCCACTTTCTTCGCCTTCTCCTCGTCCCACCACCAGATGGTGGGGAAGCCGGTGGAGAGGTCAGGCAGTTTTTCGGGGCGGCCGAACCGGTCCCACCGCGCGGTGCGGTCATAGTCGATGTACCACATGGGAACGACATAATGGTTCCAGATCAGCGCCCTGTCGAGCGCCTTCGCAGCGGTGACGAGACTTTCGCGATCGGGTGCGAAGATCAATGTCTCGACCAGCTTGTCGATCGCCGGGTTGGCAATGCCCACATAGTTGCGGCTGCCATTGCGGCCCGCCGCGTCGCTGCCCCAGAACTCGCGCTGCTCATTGCCGGGTGATAACGATTGCCCCCAATTGCCGACGATGATGTCGTAGTCGAATGTCTGGGTGCGCCGCTCATATTGCGCGCTGTCCACCGTTTTGATGGCAACGCCGATGCCAAGAAGTTCCAGGCTCTGTTGGTAGGGCAGCGCGATACGCTCGAATAGCGGCGAGTCGAGCAGGAACTCGACGGTCAGCTGCTCGCCCTTGGCGTTCTTCAGCACGTTGCGGCCGCCGTCCTGAGTAATGGCCCAACCAGCCTCGGTGAGCAGCCTCGCCGCTTCGCGCAGATTCTTGCGCTTGTTCTGCGGCGTGTCGTTCAACGGATTGGCAAATTCGGTGATGAAGACGTCCGCCGGCAATTGGTCCTTCAGCGGGTTGAGAAGCACCAGCTCCGCCTCTGAGGGCAGCCCCTTCGCCTCCATCTCGGAATTGTTGAAGTAGCTGCGCGAGCGCGTGTACTGGCCATAGAACAGGTTCTGGTTCGCCCACTCGAAATCGAAGGCGAGGTTCAGCGCCTGGCGCACGCGCGCGTCCTGAAACTTGCTGCGGCGCAGGTTCATGGCCCAGCCCTGCATGCCTTCGACCTGTCTGAGCTTGATCTCTTCCTTCACCACGCGGCCGTTCTTCACGGCGGGGAAGTCATAGCCCGTGGCCCACATCTTCGAGGATGTCTCGGTGCGCCAGTCATACTGGTCGCCCTTGAAGGCCTCGAAGGCGACGTTGGCGTCGCGGAAGTAGATGTATTCGATTGCATCAAAGTTATTCTGACCAACGTTCACCGCCAGGTCCTTGCCCCAGTAGTCGGCCACGCGCTTCATGCGGATCGACGTGCCGAGCTTCACGTCTTCCGCCACATAGGCGCCGGAGCCGAGGGGAACTTCGAAGGTCGTCTCCTGGATGTTGCGTTGCTTGCCCTTGGCGTCCTTGCCCGTCCACCACGCCTTGGAGAGCACCGGCATCTGGCCGGTGATCAGCGGCAGTTCACGGTTGCCCTTCTGAGAGAAGGTGAAAGTGACCTCGTGATCGCCCGTCTGCTCAGCCTTCGATATGTTCTTGTAATAGGCATTGTAGAAAGGGTTGGCATCGCGCAGCGCCTGCATCGACCAGATCACGTCGTCGGGCGTCATGGCCGAGCCGTCATGGAAGCGCGCCTCGGGCCTGAGGCGATAGGCCACCATGGAGCGGTCCTCCGGGTGCCACACGCCACTGGCCACCAGGCCATACTCGGTGGAGGGTTCGTCGAGTGCGGAGGTCAGCAGCGCGTCGTTCTGAACGGCACCGCCCGCCTCGCCCTTGAAGGTGTAGGGGTTGAGGTTGTCGAAGGAGCCAACAAGACCGAAGCGCACGCGCCCGCCCTTGGGTGCGGCCGGGTTCACATAGTCGAAATGCTTGAAGCCGGCGGGATACTTGATGTCCTCGAAAAGGGTGAGCGCGTGGCGGAAGTCGCGGTCTTCCGCGTGGGCCATCTGGATGCCCACGAGCTTGGCGGCAGGTGCCAGCGAGGCGAGCTTCAGCAGGGTGCGGCGGGAGATGATCATGGGTTCGAAAGCTCCTGGCGGGACGGGGTTCGAGATAAGCAAGTCGCAGCCCAAAAGAAAACACCGGCAAGAGGCTTGCCGGTGTTAAATTTCAGTGAGATTTACGGCCTTTACGGGGCGGGGAAGGGCACCGGGCTGTCCGACAGCGTGGCCAGATAGGCCAGCAGGTTGGCGCGGTCGGCGTCCTTCTTGAGACCGCCATAGGCCATCTTGGTGCCGGGCACCGCAGCCGACGGCTTGATCAGGAATTCGTTCAGAGCCTCGTAGCTCCAGGGCTTGTCCTTGAGTGCCGCCATGGCTTCGGAATAGGCGAAACCCTCATGGACGCCATGCATGCGGTCAACAATGCCCCACAAGTTGGGGCCGACCTTGTTGGGGCCACCCTTGGAGGGGTCATGGCAGGCGGCGCAAGCCTTGAACACCGCCTGGCCCTTGGTGGCATCAGCCGAGGCCAGCAGAGTGCCGAGCGATTCGGCCGGCGCGGCCGGTGTTTCGGCGGCAGCTTCGCTGCTTCCGGCCGCTTCGGCCACCTCGACGGCGAAGCCCGGCTTTTCCGGCTCGGGTGCGTGGTAGATGATCTTGCTCAACTCGTTCAGGCCGAAAACGACCAGCGCCGTTCCCAGCACCGCGCCTGCGATCTTGTTGAATTCAAAGCTGTCCATGAAGGTAGAAACCCCTTGAGCCGTCGTCGGGCGCGGAAACTAGTGCTTTCTCCGCGCCGCCGCAATAGTGTAAGGGGGGTTTGTATCAATTTGCCGCGCCCGTTGCTAACTCCATGATAGATAACCGGAATACCATCGTCCTCATACCTGCCCGGATGGCCTCCACAAGGCTGCCCGGCAAGCCCTTGGCTGACATCAACGGCCTGCCGATGATCGTCCAGTGCTGGAAGCGGGCGGT
>JBEARP010000192.1:0-2839 GCA_041163105.1 Pseudomonadota bacterium | reverse complement strand
GCTGAGCCGCGCGACCGCTCCGAGCCTGACGCTGTCTGGGCTGCGAAGCTGGTGCGGGCCGTGGAGTGCGCCCGCGGCGGCGTTCAGCGCTGCGTCGCTTCGCTGACGCGGGATGGCGCGGCGCAGCGGACCGCTGAGCGCGTTGAGGCCATGCGCGTGCTGCATCCGCGTGGTCCCCATGTGCTGCCCCTGTGCCCTGAGGACGCCCCGCACATTATCTTCGACAAGGTGGAGGTGGCCAAGCTCGTCGGGCGGTGGCAACGCTCGACCGCAGCGGGCCCCTCAGGCTGGACTGCCGAACTGCTGGCGCCGCTGCTCGGCGACGACTCGTGTCTTGAGGCTGTCACGCTGCTGGTTCAGCTGATCGCAAACGACGACCTGGACGAACACAGCCGCCATTTGCTTACGTGCTCCGCGCTGCTTGGTATCCCCAAGTCGGACAGCGACCAGCTGCGGCCGCTGGCTCTGGGCGAGCTTTTTGTCAAGATTGCCGCTAAGCTGTGCTTCGACCTCGATGCGCACCACTTCCCGGCTATGTTTGAGCCGCTGCAGTTGGGAGTTGGCTGCCCTGGCGGCAGCGAGCGCGCGATGCAGTCTGTGCAGGCTGCGCTGGAGGCGAATCCGGCCCACATCGCCATCCACGTTGATTCGGCTGCGGCCTTCAACTCGGCTGACCGTGCGCAGATGCTTGCTGCGGTGTACGCCGAGCGCCGGCTCCACCACACGTGGCGCGTGTACGCCTTCTGCTACGCGCGCCCGTCGCTGCTGCTGATGCTCGAGCATGGCGTGGTGGACACGGTGCCCTCCTCGCAAGGCGGCCGCCAGGGCTGCGTGTTGGCGGGGCTGGGATACGCCAATCTGTTCCAGGCGGCATACACTGCGTGCGCGCTCGGACGGGCCGGCACCACCGTGCGCGCGGTCATGGACGACCTCGCCCTCGTCGGCCCTCCGGCTGAGGTTTTCAACGCGTTTGCTATCTACGTCGAGATGGCCGCGGCGCGTGGCGTCGCGGTCAACCGCCGCAAGACGTGCGTGCAGCAGCCGGCTGGCGCGCCCACACCGGAGACGGTCCGTCTCGCCCTCGAGCACGGCCTCCCCATCTTCCTCGGCAACCGCAAGTACGTGGGCGGCTACGTCGGCGTGGACGACGAGCAGGGCACCCAGTTCGTGGCGTCCAAGCAGGCCTCTCAAAGCCCTCTGACGCGCGCCATTCGCGACCCCGCCTTCCCCGCTCACCTCGCGCTGCACCTGGCCAAGGTGCACGAGCTGCCCCGGCCCATGTTCTTGCTGCGCGCGTTGCCCTTGCGTGTCACCTCAGGTCCCATGGCGGTGTTCGACGCCGACCTGCGCGCTGCGCTCGCCCAGCGTCTGGAGCTCCCGTCTCCCCTTCCCCCTTCGGCACTTGTATCCCTTACACAGCCGGTCGGAAGCGGCGGGACGGGGCTTCGGGAGCTGCGGCTGATCGGGCCTGCTGCCAAGTGGGCCTCTGCTGCTGCGCTCGCGCCGGACCTGCGCGCCTTTGAGGTCGCTGCCGCTGCTCCCCTGCCTTTCATGCGCGACCGTGAGGCGGCCTATGACCTGCTGCGCGCCGCGGGCGTGGACGTGGCTCCCCTGGGCTGCGCGAGCTTCGCCGACGTGCCTGTCACTGCTGAAGCCAAGGAGGCGTGGGGTCCGTTCGCGGACGCAAGACTGCTGGTGCTGCCCCGTTCTGCTGATGCCATCCACACGTTTTACGGTGGTGAGCGGCGCATCCCCAAGCTGCAGCGCATGCTGTCGCTGCGGGTGGAGGGCCTGCAGCTGGAGGCATTTCTGGCCAGCGCCGAGTGCTCCGACGCTGACCGCATCCGTCTTGCCTCCTGCCGCTCCAAGCACGCGTGTGCATGGATGTTCGCGCATCCGCAGGGCACCCTGCTCTCTGATGAGCAGTTCGCTGTTGCCATGCGACTTCGTTTGGGTCTGCAGCCGCTCCCCTTCGCGCTTCCTGCTCGCTGCCTGCTCTGCAACAAGGATGCCGACCCTTGGCATCCGCTGGTGTGCGCGGCTGTCCGCCGGCGCGCAGTTACGACCCGCCACGACCGCGGCATGCAGTTGCTGGGCTGCTTCGCGCGCTCGTGCGGGGTGCTGATGCGCTTCGAGCCGAAGGACTTGGGCTCGCGCGTCCCCGATGGCGAACTCATCTTCCCTCGGAAGGTTGTGTTGGTTGATTTTTCCGGCGTTCACTCCCTTGCTCCGTCCCACCTCCGCACTTCCCGCCGCCCTGGCCAGGCCATGGAGCGCCGCGCATGCGTGAAGCACATGAAGTACGACGCAGATGCAAAAGCGGTCGATGGCATGTTTGCGGCGCTGGTGGTGGACTCCTTTGGCTCCCTCCACAAGGAGTTCGTCAGTCTTATTGATGAGATCGAGGACACAGCCACCAGAGGCCTGGGCCGCCCTCTCCCGACCCGAATGACCCGTGCCACCTTCCTTGCGCTCTTTGGCAGCCAGTGGCAAGCTGACAACGCCGCCATCATCGCGCAGTGGCTGGGCTTGTGCCGGCGGCTGCGGCTGCGGAGCATTTCCCGATGGCGCTCTGCCCCTGTTCCTGCTCCTCTTTCTCTCTGCCGTGAACTACGTGACGCCAGCAACAGCGACGATGACAACGCAGCTTTTTCTGATGCTTGCCATGTCTCCGACATCGCCTCATTTTCAGTGAGTAATGCACCCGTTCAGTATGCGCCTACTGCCCCGCCATGCTCATCTTAATTCTTTATTTACCTTCCTTCATCCACCTTTATCTACTTTTAATAAAAAGTTTTGAATAAAATTTGAAATCGCGATTCCGACGGCAACCATCTAC
>JBEARP010000191.1:0-15307 GCA_041163105.1 Pseudomonadota bacterium | reverse complement strand
CCGGTGCCGGCGAAGTTCATGGTGCCGAGCGAATGAAGCGAAACCTTGAGGCCGGACCGGCCGAGCTGGCGGTATTCCATGTGTCAGAAACCCTTCGTGAGGCCCGGCACGCTATCAGGCGCGTGGGGCCGCGTCATCCCCCGGCCCGTCCTTGGGCCATGTGATGAAGAAGGTGTAGACCGCATATCCGAGCATGCCTGCGGCAAGCGCCATCCACAGGCCGGAGCCGCGGCCGGCATTTGCCTGCCAGATTTCGAAGCCGAGCCAAAGGGCGATCGACACGACAAGCGCCACGCGCACCCACAGCGGCTTGTAGAACGGGTGCTTCTGCTCGTTCTTGAACATCAGTTGCCGTCGATCTCGTTACCCATGATGGCCAGCGCCTGCTGGTAGACGCTGGCGGCGTTCCACTCCTGCAGGGCTGCGTAGTTCGGCTCTCCGGGCTGGTAGCCGGCACCCGGCCGCCAGCCATGGCCGCGCAGGTAGTTGGCAGTGGAGGCCAGCGCATCCGACTTTTCGTTCAGGTCGATGCCGCCGCCATTGAGCGATGCGCCATAGAGCAGCACGTTCTTGGGCAGGAACTGCGTCTGCCCCACCTCGCCATGCATGGCGCCGGTCGAAGAGGAAGAAAGCACGCCCTTGTCCACCAGCGTCAGCACGGCGATCAGCTGTTCGCGGAAGTAATCGGGGCGGCGACAGTCATAGGCCAGCGTCGCCACAGCGGAGACGGTGTTCTGGTGGCCCATATAGGTGCCGAACGCCGTCTCCATGCCCCAGATGGCGATGAGCGGGCCCGCCGGCACGCCATATTTCTTCTCGATCTTCTTGAAGAGGGCAGCATTCTGCGCCTTCTTCTTGCGGCCCTGCGACACGATGGTGGCAGCCCCGCGCTTTTCCATGAAGGCATCAAGCCCGAGCTTGAAGGAATGCATGTTGCGGTCGGCCTTGATGGTGGCCGTGGCGTAGCTGGTGTCCGCCAGCGCTGCAAGGCCGCGGGGACCCACGCCCTGCGCACGTGCTTCCGCCGCATAGGCCTTTTTCCAGGCATCGAAGCCGGCCCCGGTCTTGCCGCAGGACGCCGCCATGGCAGGTGCTGCAAGTCCCAGCATCAGGAAAAGACAAAGCACGATCCGCCGCATATCAAGCTCCCCGTTTCGATTCGGACCCGAACACTGCCATTACAATTTCAGGCTGTCACGGCACGATATCGGGGCGCGCCACGGGCTTGGGTTGCGTCAGGCCCTTCCAGATGGCGTTCGCCACGTTGACGGGTGCATTGGGCTCGCGGCGGACGAACTCACCATCACCGGGCTTGGCGCGCATGTCGCCCTCGTGCCAGGCAATGCGCCCGCGCGAGAACACGGTGCGCGGCACGCCGGTGCAGGTATAGCCCTCGAACACGTTGTATTCGATGCGCGAGATCTGCTTCTTGGCCGTGATGGTCTTGGTGGCCTTGGGGTCCCATATCACCAGGTCGGCATCCGAGCCCACCATCACGGCACCCTTCCTGGGATACATGTTGAGGATGCGCGCGATGTTGGTGGAGGTGGCTGCGACAAACTCCTCCTTGGTGAGGCGGCCGGTGTTGACGCCGGCGTTCCACAGCACCGGCAACCGGTCCTCGAGGCCGCCCGTGCCGTTGGGGATCTTGGTGAAGTCGCCCACGCCATTCCTCTTCTGTGCCAGGGTGAAGGAACAGTGGTCCGTGGCGACGACCGAAAGCGTGCCGGACTGCAGCCCCGCCCAGAGCGAATCCTGATGCTTCTTGTTGCGGAAGGGCGGGCTCATCACGCGGCCCGCCGCATAGTCCCAGTCCTTGTTCTGGTATTCCGAGTCATCGAGCACGAGATACTGGACGAGCGGCTCGCCGAACACGCGCTGGCCGGCCTGCTTGGCGCGCCTGATGGCGTCGTGCGTCTGCTCGCAGGACACATGCACGATATAGAGCGGGCAGCCCGCCATATCGGCGATCATGATGGCGCGATTCGCGGCCTCGCCCTCCACTTCCGGCGGGCGCGAATAGCTGTGGCCCTCGGGGCCGGTGACGCCGCGCGCCAGCAGATCGGCCTGCATGCGCGCGACGACGTCGCCGTTTTCCGCATGGACCAGCGGCAGGGCACCCAGCTGCGCGCAGCGGCGGAAGGAATTGTAGAGCTCGTCGTCATTCACCATCAAGGCACCCTTGTAGGCCATGAAGTGCTTGAAGGTGTTGATGCCATAGGTCTTCACGACAGTTTCCATCTCGTCGTGGATCATGGGCGACCACTGCGTCACCGCCATGTGGAAGGAGTAATCCGCACAGGCCTTCTCGGCCTTGTGCCGCCACGCCTGATAGGCGGCGAGCATCGATTCGCCAGGCGCGGGAATGCAGAAGTCGACGATCATCGTCGTGCCGCCGGAGAGGCCTGCCTTGGTGCCCCACTCGAAGTCATCGGCGGAGACCTTGCCCATGAACATCAGTTCCATGTGGGTGTGAGGGTCGATGCCGCCCGGCATGATGTAGCAGCCACCCGCATCGACGATCTCGGCGCCCGCGGGCGCCTCGAGCTTCGGTGCGATGGCGACGATCTTGCCGCCGTCGATCAGCACGTCGGCGCGCTGCGAATGGTCATGGTTGACGACGGTTCCGCCGCGAATAAGCGTGCTCATGGCTGCTGTCTCCTCCCGGTTATGCAAAGGAAAAGGGCCTCCTCCCGCGTGGGAGAAGGCCCATCGTTGCTTACATGCCCTTGGCCTTGTCGGTGACGACGCTCGTCCAAGCACCTTCCGGCTTCTTGGAGATGACCGGGTCGGAACCACCCTTCATGAGGGTGGCAACCGTGCGGTCGGCGGCGGCCACGTCGAGCGTGCCGTCAGAGCCCTCGGTAAGCTTGTTCACTTCCGACATCATGCGCTTCTGGTGCTCGATGGTCTGGGCGCCGGAGGCATCGTTGTCGATGACGATCTGGGCGGCCTCGTCGCCATTGGCGCGGGCATATTCCCAGCCCTTCATCGAGGCCTTGACGAACTTCGCCATGGTGTCGACGAAGGCCGGGTCCTTCAGCTTGTCCTCGAGCGCGTAGAGGCCGTCCTCGAGGGTCGCAACACCCATGTCCTCATACTTGAAGGTGACGAGCTGGTCGGCCGGAATGCCGGCGTCGATGACCTGCCAGTATTCGTTGTAGGTCATGGTCGAGATGCAGTCGGCCTGCTTCTGGATCAGCGGGTCGACGTTGAAGCCCTGCTTGATCACGGTGACGCCATCCGGACCGCCGTTGGTGGACAGGCCAAGCTGGCTCATCCACGACAGGAAGGGATACTCGTTGCCGAAGAACCACACGCCCAGCGTCTTGCCCTTGAAGTCCTCGGGCTTGGTGATGCCGGTGTCCTTGCGGCAGGTCAGCATCATGCCCGACTTGGCGAAGGGCTGGGCGATGTTGACGACGGCCGAGCCCTTCTCGCGGGTGGCGAGAGCAGACGGCATCCAGTCGACGACCACGTCGGCGCCGCCGCCGGCCAGCACCTGCTGCGGGTTGATGTCCGGGCCGCCCGGCAGGATCGTCACGTCGAGGCCGGCATCCTTGTAGAAGCCCTTGGCGGCCGCCACGTAGTAACCGGCGAACTGCGCCTGCGTCACCCACTTCAGCTGCAGCTTCACGGCTTCGGCCATGGCGGCCGAACCGCTCATCAGCAGCGCGCCGGCGGCCGCGGCCGCCATCAGAAATTTCTTCATCTTCCCTGTTCCTCCATTTTGTTGACGTCGTTCGCCGCCTACTGTCTGTAGGACGGATGCCAGAAAGTCACCCGGCGTTCGAGGAACACCAGGAGACCGTAGAAAGCCGAACCCGTGATGGCAGCCACCGCGATTTCGGCCCAGACCATGTCCAACCCCAGTCTGCCAACTTCCGTCGAGATGCGGAAGCCCATGCCGACGATGGGCGTGCCGAAGAATTCGGCAACGATGGCGCCAATCATGGCAAGGGTGGAATTGATTTTCAGCGCATTGAAGATGAAGGGCATGGCGGCCGGAAGCCGCAGCTTCACAAGCGTCTGCCACCAGGAGGCGCCGTAGCTCCGCATCAGGTCGCGCTCCAGGTGGCCCGAGGCCTGCAGCCCCGCCACGGCGTTGATGAGCATGGGGAAAAAGGTCATGACCACGACCATCGCCGCCTTGGACTGCCAGTCGAAACCGAACCACATGACGAGGATGGGGGCAACGCCGACGATGGGCAGGGCCGCCATCAGGTTCCCGAGCGGCAGCAGGCCCCGCTGCAGGAAAGGGATGCGATCGCAGACAAGCGCGACAAGGAAGCCCGAGAGCGAACCGATGATCCACCCGGGGATCACGGCGCGCACCACGGTCTGCCAGAAATCGACCCACAGGGTGGGCAGCGAAACGATGAGCTTTGCCCAGATGTCGGAGGGGGCCGGAAGTAGCACCGCCGGCACGCCGAACGTCTTCACCACGAACTGCCACAGCACCAGCACGGTGATGCCAAAGAGAGCGGGGTAGAGGATGTCGGTGATGCGGTCACGGCTCACGGCTTCACCCCCATGCGCCGGAGCGTGAAGCGCTCGACCACGCCGACGAGCCACACCAGGGCGGCCGCGAGGAAGGAGCCCATGAACAGCGCGGCCCAGATCTGCACCGTCTGGCCATAATAGGAGCCCTGCAGCAGCCTCGCGCCGATCCCGGCGATGGCACCCGTCGGCAGCTCGCCCACGATGGCCCCGGTGAGCGCGATGGCCACCGCAACCTTGAGTGACGTGAACAGGAACGGCACCGAGGCCGGGAAGCGCAGCTTCCAAAGCACTTGGGATGTGGAGGCATGATAGGTGCGCATCAGGTCAAGCTGCATCACCTCGGGCGAGGTCAGCCCTTTCACCATGCCGATGGTGACGGGGAAGAAGCAGAGATACATCGAGATCAGCGATTTTGGCAGCAGCCCGGTGAAGCCAAGCGAGCCCAGCACCACGATCACCATTGGCGCGATGGCGAGGATGGGAATTGCCTGCGAGGCGATGATCCACGGCATCAGGCTCTTCGCCAGGAAATTCACGTGCACAATGGCAATCGCCAGCATGATGCCCAGCAGCGAGCCGAGCACGAAACCCAGCAGCGTCGAGGACAGCGTCACCCAGCCATGATAAAGCAGCGATTTCGGCATCCAGGGCGCAACGGTGAAAACGCTCTTCCACAGTTCAGCGGCGATCTGGTGCGGCGCCGGGATCACCGGGCGCGCATCGTTCCACGAGAAGGACAGGATGTTGGAGAGGCCACCGCCCGCCGTCTCGATCTTCGGCGCCGTCACCACCCAGTTCATGGGAATGGCCGCAATGTACCAGACAACGAGGATGACGAGGCAGATGACCGCCACGGGAAGCGCGCTGCCAGGCTCCCGGGCTAAAGGCTTCGCGGCAATGGCGGGTGCGGCGCTCACTCAGTCCTCATAGCTGTGGCCGGCCTTCAGCCCCTCGCGCACCCGGTGCGCAAGCTTCAGGAACTCCGGCGTCTCGCGAATGTCGAGAGTGCGGTTGCGCGGCAGGTTGGTTTCGATCACGTCGATGATGCGGCCGGGCCGCGGGCTCATCACCACGATCTTGGAGGACAGGAACACCGCTTCGGGAATGGAGTGGGTGACGAACACCACCGTCTTCCTGGTGCGGTCCCAGAGTTCCAGCAACTGCTGGTTCAGCTTGTCGCGTACGATCTCGTCCAGCGCGCCGAAAGGTTCGTCCATCAGCAGGAGTTTGGGGTCGAAGGCCAGTGCGCGCGCGATGGACACCCGCTGCTGCATGCCGCCCGACAGCTGCCAGGGATATTTCTTCTCGAAGCCCTTGAGGTTGACGAGTTCAAGATTCTTCGCGATCCGCTCCGCCGCATGGTCCAGCCCCATGATTTCGAGCGGCAGCCCGACGTTGCGTTCGACGGTGCGCCACGGATAGAGAGCCGGGGCCTGAAAGACATAGCCATAGGCGCGCTTCAACCGCGCTTCCTGCGGCGTCATGCCGTTGACGGTGATGGTTCCGGAGGTCGCCTGCTCAAGGTCGGCGATCACGCGCAGCAGCGTGGTCTTGCCACAGCCCGAGGGGCCGATGAAGGAGACGAAATCGCCGTCCTCCACCTCCAGATTGACTTTGGACAGCGCATAGACCGGCGCGTCCGCCGTCTGGAATACGAGGCTCAGCTCGCGCGCCGAAATGACCGGGCCCGCCAACTCCGCTCCTCCCTCAGGTTCATTCTTGCTTGCACAAACGCTAACCGCTCTTGACCAAGTGATCAAGAATTAACAAGGTGGAGCCATGGGTGAAGCCAAGACAATCCCCCGGAAAACCCGCATCCAGGCCCAGAACGAGGAATTGATCCTCAAGGCTGCCCTGGAAGTGTTCTCGGCCTATGGCTTCCGTGGCGCCACGGTGGACCAGATTGCCACCAGTTGCGGCCTGTCGAAGCCCAACCTGCTCTATTACTTCCGCCGCAAGGAAGACATCTACGTCGCGGTTCTGGAACACACCCTGCACGACTGGCTGGAACCGCTCCGCAGCCTCGACCCCGCCGGCGAGCCGATCGCCGAAATCACCCGCTACATCCGCACCAAGATCCGTCTGTCACGCGACAACCCCAAGGCCTCTCGCCTCTTCGCCAACGAGATCCTTCACGGGGCGACTGCCATCGGCGCCTATCTCAAAGGCCCGCTCAAGGAACTGGTGGATGAAAAGGCCACCATCATCGCGGGCTGGATCGCCGAGGGTCGCCTGAACACGGTCGACCCCCACCATTTGATCTTCGCCATCTGGGCCACCACCCAGCACTATGCCGATTTCGAACCGCAAGTCACCGCCGTCACCGGCAACCCGCCGGACCTGATGCAGAAGGCCGAGGAGACGCTGACGCGGCTCTTCGTGGAGGGCTTGCGGCCGCGGTCATGATCTCCGCATCACACCATCCAAACTCCTCATCTTCGCCGGGCTTGTCCCGGCGATCCTTTTTGGGGCCTCGAAAAGGATGCCCGGGACAAACCCGGGCATGATGAACATGGTGAGACATTGGTGAGGAAAGGGGGAGCGCCCCGCCCTCACCCCTTCGGCGCGTAATCCGCCCCGTTCACCGTCTTCGGCCGCCCATCGAGGTGCAGCGCCGCCACGCGCTCCGGCGTCTCGGCGATCACCTTGGCCCCCTTCACCACCTTCAGCCGGTTGGCCTTGAGCCTGAGCGCTTCCACCGGGCTCTTCGCCTGAAGAATGACGAAATCGGCGTTGCAGCCCTTCTCGATGCCATAGCCTTCGAGGTGCATGGCCTTGGCCGGGTTCACCGTTACAGCGTCGAAGGCCCAGGACATCTGCTCCTGGTTGGTCATCAGGGCCACATGGATGCCCATCGAGGCCGCCTCCAGCATGTCGCCCTGGCCCAGCGGGTACCACGGGTCCATCACGCAATCATGACCGAAGGACACGTTGATGCCAGCCGCGCGCAGTTCCGGCACACGCGTCATGCCGCGGCGCTTCGGGTAGGTGTCGTGACGGCCCTGCAGCGTGATGTTGATGAGCGGGTTCGGCGTGGCGTGGAGTTGCGCCTCCACCATCAGCCCGATCAGCTTCGAGGCATAGTAGTTGTCCATCGAATGCATGGAGGTGAGGTGCGAGCCCACCACGCGGCCCTGCAAGCCCAGCCGTTGTGTCTCGTAGACGAGCGACTCGACATGGCGCGACCAGGGATCGTCCGATTCATCGCAGTGAATGTCGACCAGGAGCCCGCGTTCAGCGGCGATCTCGCACAGCTCCGTCATGCTGCGTGCCCCATCCGCCATGGTGCGCTCGCCATGCGGGATGCCGCCCACCACGTCGACCCCAAGGTCGAGCGCGCGCAACAGGTTCTTCCTCGCGTTGGGGTCGCGGTAGAAGCCGTCCTGCGGAAAGGCGACGAGCTGCAGGTCGACGTAAGGCTTGATTCGCTTCCTGACCTCGATCAGCGCCTCGACGCACAGCAGCCGGTCGTCGCACACGTCCACATGGGTGCGGATGGCCAGCAGGCCCTGGGAGACGGCGAGATCGCAATAGCGCATCGCCCGCTCGATCACTGCCTCATGCGTCAGGATCGGTTTCAGCTCGCCCCACAGACGGATGCCCTCGAGCAGCGTGCCGGACTGGTTGTAGCGCGGCATGCCCAGCGACAGTGTCGCATCCATGTGGAAATGCGCGTCGATGAAGGGCGGCGAGACGAGATAGCCCTTCGCATCGATCACCTCGCGCGCCTCTCCGGTGATGGAGGGCGACACCTCGGCGATCTTGCCGCCCACGCAGGCAATATCCATCTTGCGCCCGTCGGTGAGTGTGGCGTTTTTCACCAGTAAGTCGATCATGCTGCCCTCGTGTTTTTTTCAGACTAACAAGGTTTTTTCTGCCTGTCCCCACCCTCAACTCACCTTCGCCGGGCTTGACCCGGCGATCCCTTCCGTTGCCACCAAGAAAGATGCCCGGGTCAAGCCCGGGCATGGTGAGTGTTGAAAGCGGTCGAAGCGACCAGGCCTCAGGCCAGCTTCTTCAGCTCCGTGAGGATCGCCGCACCCATCTGGGTGGTCGTGGCATTGGCCGGCTGGCTGCCGGCGATGTCCTTCGTCCGGATGCCCTTGGCCAGCACCGCGGCAATCGCCTGGTCGAGCTTGTCGGCCCATTCGCCAAGGCCCAGCGAATAGCGCAGCGCCATGCCAAAGGAAGCGATCATCGCGATCGGGTTCGCAGCCCCCGTGCCCGCGATGTCGGGAGCCGAGCCATGCACTGGCTCGTAGAGCGACTTGCGGCGGCCGGTCTTCGCATCGGGTGCACCCAGCGAGGCAGACGGCAACATGCCGAGCGAGCCCGTGAGCATCGCTGCCACGTCGGAGAGCACGTCGCCGAACAAATTGTCGGTGACGATCACGTCATACTGCTTCGGCCAGCGGACCAGCTGCATGGCGCAGTTGTCGGCCAGCACATGCTCGAGCTGCACGCCCGGATATTCCGCGGCATGGATGCGGGTGACAACTTCATTCCAGAGGACGCCGGTCTTCATCACGTTGCGCTTCTCGGCGGAGGACACCTTGTTGCGTCGCGTCTTGGCGAGGTCGAAGGCGACGCGCGCGATGCGCTCGATCTCGTAGGTTTCGTAGACCTGCGTGTCGATGCCACGCTTCTGGCCGTTGCCAAGGTCGGTGATGGTCTTGGGCTCGCCGAAATAGACGCCGCCCGTCAGCTCACGGACGATCAGGATGTCGAGGCCCTCGACCACCTCGCGCTTGAGCGACGAGGCATCGGCGAGTGCGGGATAGCAGATGGCCGGGCGCAGGTTGGCGAACAACCCCAAGTCCTTGCGCAGGCGCAGCAGGCCGGCCTCGGGGCGCACCTCGTAGGGAACCTTGTCCCACTTGGGGCCGCCCACGGCACCGAAGAGGACAGCATCCGAAGCCATGGCCTTGGCCATGTCGGTGTCTGAAATGGCCTGGCCGTGCGCGTCATAGGCAGAGCCACCCACGAGGCCGCGGTCGACCTCGAAGCTGGCGATGCCTTGCGCAGTGAACCAGGCGATGATCGCCTCGACTTCCTTCATCACCTCCGGGCCGATGCCGTCGCCGGGAAGCAGGAAAAGATTGTAGCTCGCCATGAAAAACGCCCCGATTGCTTGAAATCGGGGCGATGGGTAGCGGCTTAAGCCCTTGGAAGCAAGTGCCGATTAGACGGGCTGGACGCGCACCACGCGGAAGGTCCGGAGGTCCTCGTCCTCGCGGATCGAGACATATTCACCCACCTTGAAGGCATGGTCGCCGAAGCGGTAGCCGGCCTCGTCGTCCTCCTCGTCGGAGACGATGTCGTAGTGAAAGGCCCAGCTGCCGCCACCCTTGCGAACCAGGTGGCCGATGTCGTCCGCCTCGCCCGGCCGGAAGCGCACCACGCGGCAATTCTCGCGGCGCTTGTGCCATTCGTCGGCGTCGATCTTGCCGTTCCCGTCGAGGGGCGCCGCGAATTCATAGCCGATGGCATGGGAGCCCTCGGGATGATCGTGGTCGCGGGCCAGTTCGAGACGGATCTTGGTCAGCATTCGGTTCTCCTCAGTGAGACATCAGCACGGGGCAGACGAGGCGGTTGAGCACGAACCGCGTGGCGCCCCCGAAAATGAATTCGGCCAGCCGGCTGTGGCCATAGGCGCCCATCACAATCAGGCCCGCCCCGGAATCCTCAGCGCAGCGCATCAGCGCCTGGCCCTCGTCCTGTCCGTCGGTCGGGTAGCCCTGGGCCTCCGCCTTGACGCCATGGCGCGCCAGCGCCTCCGCAAGATCTGCTCCCGCGACGGAGCCGCGCAGGCTCGGGTCCTTCTGCGGATCGATTCGCACCACGCGCACCTTCGCGGCCTTCTTCAGCAGCGGCAAGGCATCGAAGGCGGCACGCGACGCCTCGCGCCCGCCGTCCCAGCCGATGATCACTTCGTTGAGCGACACCGCTGCCTTGCCTTTGTAGGGCAGCACGATGACCGGTCGGCCCAGCGCCATCACCGTCTGCTCGACGAAGTCACGCTCGACGCCGGTGATCTCCTCCGGGTTGGTGGCCGAAACGATCACGAGGTCGGCAACACGACCAGCCGCCACGACTTCGTCGGCAATCACCGGCGTGCGCGCGTCAATCTGGTGGAAATCATGCGACAGGCCCTCGCGCCGCATCGCCTCCTCGAAGGCCTGCTTCACGCGCGCGCCATTGTCCTTGAAAAAGCTGCGGTTGCCCTCGAATACCTGGGGCGCGGCCTCGAAGCCGACGGAAGGGTAGACCTGCACGGCAGGCACCACATAAAGGCCGGAGACATGGGCGACCGTCTCGCGCGCCAGCGTCACCGCGGCGGCCACCAGTTCAGGGAGGCGGCCCACTTCGTTGAGGGAAACCAGGATTGTCTTGTAACTCATCGCTTCATCCTCTCGGTTCAGTGTGAGTTTTGGATGAGAGAGGCCGGCGGGTCATTGACCCTGATCAATGCCGGTGGTTGTCCTGGCCGGCAGCCTGCGCAAGACGGTCGAGGTCGGGCACCATGATGAGGCGGTTGGTGTTGAGGCGCACGACGTTTGAGGTCTTGAGGCGGGTGAGCTGGCGGCTCACCGTCTCGATGGTCAGCCCTAAGTAATCCGCCATGTCGGAGCGGGTCAGCGGCAGCTCGAAGGCTGCGGTGCCCGGCGGGCTCTTGTGCACGCAACCGGTCAGCAGGCTGCGGCGCGCCAGCATGTAGAGGAAGCTCGCCACCTTCTCCTCCGCCGTCTTGCGGCCGAGCAGCAGCATCCAGTCGCGCGCCGCGTCAAGTTCGTCCAGTGTGTGCTGGAACAGGCGCTGTTGCAGGCCGGGATATTCCCCCACCAGCCGCTCGAAGGCGGCATTGGGGAAGGTGCAGATCTCGACGTCGGTCGCCGCTTCCGCCGTATACGGATTGTTCTTGGAATAGGCCCGGCCCAGAAAGTCCGGCGCGAAGAGAAGGCCGACGATCTGCTGGCGGCCATCGGGCAAGGTCTTGGTCAGCTTGATGGCGCCCGAGATCACATTGGCGAAGAAGTCGACCGGTTCCTCGTCGGAGATTATGGTCTGGCCGGCGGGCACCTTCTTGCGGTGCGCAATCTGCGCCAGCTTCTTGATCTGCACCTCGTCCATGGCGCCGCAGACGGCCTGATGCCTGACCGCGCAGTGGTCACAACGTTGCATCACGTCGGGTAGGGTGCTGGTGGGCGTCCCGTGCATGCCGTCAGCCTAGCCTGCCTTGGGGTCGGCGGCAAGCACTCGTCCTGGCTGTTGATTGCCCCTGTGGCGAGCGCTCCACGCCGCGCTGGGTGCGACTTCCGGCTATTCGGCGGCCTTCAGCGCCATCGGGTTGTTGGGGTGGGTCGTCCAGTTGGCATAGTCCGGGTCGATCTTGCGCCCGGTGCGCGGGTCAACCCCCTCGGTCTGCCGCACCATGGTGATGCAGTTGTCCACCGGGCAGACTTCGACGCAGAGATTGCAGGCCACGCATTCGGCGTCATTCACCTCGAAGTGGCGCTTGCCGTCCTTTTCCTTGAAGATCGCCTGGTGCGAGGTGTCCTCGCAGGCAGCATAGCAACGACCGCACTTGATGCAGAGGTCCTGGTCGATATGGGCCTTCGTCACGTAGTTCAGGTTGAGATACTGCCAGTCCGTGACATTGGGCACCGCCCGGCCGCGGAAGTCCTCGATGGTCTCAAAGCCCTTCTCGTCCATCCAGTGGGCGAGTCCCGTCTTCATCTCCTCGACGATGCGGAAGCCATAGGTCATGGCCGCCGTGCACACCTGAACCGTGCCCGCCGACATGGAAATGAACTCCGCCGCGTCGCGCCACGTCGTGACGCCACCAATGGCGGAAATCGGAAGGCCACGGGTTTCCGGGTCACGCGCGATCTCGGCCACCATGTTGAGCGCGATGGGCTTCACTGCGGGTCCGCAGTAGCCACCATGGCTGCCCTTGCCGTCGATCGTCGGCATCGGCGCGAAATTGTCGAGGTCAACCGACACGATGGAGGAAATGGTATTGATCAGTGATACGGCATCCGCCCCGCCCTTCCTGGCGGCGCGCGCGGGATAACGGATGTCGGTGATGTTGGGGGTCAGCTTCACGATCACCGGCATGCGTGAATACTGCTTGCACCAGCGGGTCACCATCTCGATGTATTCCGGCACCTGGCCGACGGCGGCACCCATGCCGCGCTCGCTCATGCCATGCGGGCAGCCGAAGTTCAGCTCGATGCCGTCGCAGCCCGTATCCTCGACGCGCGGCAGGATGGCTTTCCAGGATTCTTCCGCGCAGGGCACCATGATCGACACGATCATCGCGCGGTCGGGCCACTCGCGCTTCACCTTCTTGATCTCCTGGAGGTTCACCTCCAGCGGCCGGTCGGTGATCAGCTCGATGTTGTTGAGGCCGAGAAGCCTGCGGTCAGCCCCATGGATCGCGCCATAGCGCGGGCCGGAAACGTTGACGATCGGCGGGCCTTCCTCGCCCAGCGTCTTCCACACAACGCCACCCCAGCCCGCCTTGAAGGCGCGCACCACGTTGTATTCCTTGTCGGTCGGCGGTGCGGACGCCAGCCAGAACGGGTTGGGAGACTTGATGCCGATGAAGTTCGAGCGAAGGTCAGCCATGGCTTCGTCCTTTACGCCTTGAGGAAGAGGTTGATCGATTCCGCCGCGCGGCGGCCGTCATCGACGGAGGCGACGGTGAGGTCCTGCCCGCCGGCAATGCAATCGCCGCCGGCCCAGACGCCCTTGACGCTGGTGCGCTTCTCGTCATCGACCTTGATGCGTCCGCCTTCAAGAGCGAGCTTGCCGCTGGCAACGTCGATGTAGGATTGGCCGATGGCGCGAAAGATCATGTCGGCGGGCAGATCGAATGTCTCGCCCGTGCCGGTGAGCTTGCCGTTTGTCTCCGTGGTGTATTCGCAGGTCAGCCCTGCGGCCTTGCCGTCCTTCACGATCACGGCTTTGGGGCTGGCCCAGTGCTTGATGCGAACGCCGCGCGTCTGCGCAACTTCCTGTTCGTAAGCACTGGCCTTCATCTGTGCAGGCCCGCGACGATAGACGATGGTCACGTCCTCGGCGCCCAACAGCTTTGACTGCACGGCGACATCGACGGCCGTCATGCCGCCGCCGATCACCACCACGCGGCGGCCGACGGGAAGCGACGAGAGATCGGAAGCCTGCCGCAGCTCGGCGATATAGTCGACGGCGTCCTCGACACCTGCTGCATCGTCGTTGGCGGCACCGAGCGCATTCACGCCCTGCAGGCCAACACCCAGGAACACGGCATCGTAATCCTTCTGCAACTGGGCAAGGTCGAGGCCCGCACCCAGCCGCTTGCCGTGCTGCACGGTGATGCCGCCAATGCCGAGAATGAAGTCCACTTCCTTCTGCGCGAAGTCATCCGTGCTCTTGTAGGCCGCGATGCCATATTCATTCAGACCGCCCGACTTGGGCCTGGCCTCGAACACTGTCACCTCATGACCATGCATGGCGAGGCGATGCGCGCAGGCAAGCCCTGCAGGCCCGGCGCCCACCACGGCCACAACCTTGCCGGTTGGCTTGGCGCGCTCATAAGGCTGCGCGGCCTCGGTCATGAAGACGTCGGTGGCATGGCGCTGGAGCAGGCCGATCTTCACCGGCTTGCCTTCCGCCTCCATGCGCACGCAGGCTTCCTCGCACAGCGTTTCGGTGGGGCAGACGCGGGCGCACATGCCGCCGAAGATGTTCTGGTCGAAGATGGTCTTGGCCGCCGACTTCGGATGTCCGGTCTGGATCTGGCGAATGAACATCGGAATGTCGATGGCGGTGGGGCAGGCCACCTGGCAGGGCGCGTCATGGCAGAAGTAGCAGCGATCCGACTCGACAAGCGCCTCATGCGCGTCGAGCGGGGGGTGAATGTCGCCAAAGTTGACGGCATAGTCCGAAACGGACAGCCGGTGGCCCGAAATCCCGGGCTTCACATCCGCCATGGTGGCTCCCTCCAGAAGCTATGTGTTCTTGCTTTTCTGGAAGGATGACAGGATTTGTTCAGATGGTCAAATTCTTAAGCCGCGAATTATTTGCGTCTAGCACAACCTTCGCGTTATTTTTCTATTGATTTGCTTCTTGGTTCATTCAGGATCTCTGGCGTCCACATTCTCAGTGTTGGGAATGTCCGGGATTGGGCTGGAGGCAGGAATGTCGAGGTTTTTAAGAAGATGCCTGACCACGGCAATCGGCATCGCATTTGGCATGGCGTTGATCGCTTTGGTGTTCGGGCTTATCGCCGTCTTGGTCATTGCCGCCTTGAGCGGACCGTTGAGTGGGTTCGTTTTGGCCACGGCTTTGCTTCTCGTGCTGGCATCGGCATTCCTGTTCGGTGCGGCTGTCTTCGTTTCACAGGTTGTAGCCTGCGTCGTGGCCGACCGGCAGCGTCGTGCCGCAGTCCAAGCCAGCGCCGCAGCAAGCGGTATCCAGGCGCTCAAGAGTGAAGATGATCCGCCGAGTTGCCCTCTCTGCGAAAGAGTGCCGAACCTGGTGTTGATCAGTGCAACCTTCGGGATCCTGGCGGTGCTGATTATCAGGCACGCCTGATCACGCTGGGTGATGGTCGAACAAGCACACAAAACAAAAACCCCGCCGAGCATTTCTGCTTTGCGGGGTTTTTGTTTTTGATTGGTATCGTTGATGAAGGGATTTCTCTGTTCTTTGCAGGCCTGGCAGCGACCTACTCTTCCGCGTCTTAAGACGAAGTACCATTGGCGCTGGGGCGATTTACGGCCGAGTTCGAGATGGGATCGGGTATGGACGCCCCGCC
>JBEARP010000190.1:0-3072 GCA_041163105.1 Pseudomonadota bacterium | reverse complement strand
GCTGGGGATCGTCAACTTCAGCATCACCCGCTGACCGGCGGGCAGCTTGTCGAGATTCTTCAGGATCTCGTCGCGGAGAATTTTTTCCGCTTCCTTCTTGTCGGGGATCGAGATGGTCACTTCGGGTTCGATGATGGGCATCAGGCCCTTGGCGAGGATCTGGCGGCCGTAGTCGAACTGCTGGGCGACGTTGGCGGCGATACCCGAAGGCGAGGCAGCGTCGATCACCGAGCGCATCTTGGTGCCGAAGATGCCCTTGGAGACGGCGCGGTCGAGCAACTTGTCGAGGTCCGGCATCGGCTTCATCAGGCGCACGCCGTCGTGGACGTCGGCAAGACCCTTGTCGATCTTCAGGAATGGTGCGACGCCCTTGTTTTCCCACAGGAAGGCGGGAACTGGCTTGCCGTCGATGTCGCCGTCCATGGTGCGCTCGAACAGGATGGCGCCGATGACGCGGTCGCCGTTGAAGGCGGGGGACTTGATGATGCGCGCGCGCATGGCGTGCATCAGCGCGAACATTTCTTCGTCGGTCTTCCAAGCCTCCTTGCCGATGCCATAGCCTTCGAGCGCCTTGGGCGTCGAACCGCCCGACTGGTCGAGCGCGGCGATGAAGCCCTTGCCGGTTGAAATCTTCTGCGCTTGTGCGGTGTTCATGGCGGATGGTCCTCTTTTGTGAGCCGGACATTAGCCAATTGGCCCTGGGGCTTCAACCAACCGGCGCCAGTCAGGAATAAGCCTTTCGCATCATGTGGATGATTAACCACGATCAGACGGCCGTCTTCGCCGTTCCGGGGCAGCGGACTAGACTCGTGCTCTGAGATCACGGGAGTTCGGGCGCATGGGCAGGATATTCGATGCCGATTCGGGCGTGAAGTGGGTTGCCGATCTGACGAAGATCGAACCCGTGATGTTTCGCGGTGTTGACTGCGCTGTACTGGCGGAGCGCTATGCCGTCTATCGGCGGCGCAGCGGGCTCGATGACATCGAGGAGGATTCCGACGTCGTCGCCGTAACGCTAGCACCCCGTAGTGAAAACGTTTAGGCGGCTCTACTCCCACGCGCAGGCGTACCGGTGGGTGTCGTGATATCTGCCAATAGAACCGCGTCGGCGATGGGCGTAAGCCGCCCTCATATTTCATCCTGAGGTTTGACCATGAACATGTTGTCCGCATTGGCCGCTGCCGTGTCCCTGTCCGTCATCGCGGCCCACACCGCATCGGCAGGGGTCTGCAGTCAGAATGCGTGTTCGACAAGGCTTATGGGTGTTGTTTCCTCCGGTGCCAGTCCGGGCTCCCAGCCGGTAGCCGGTGCGCGGGTGGTGATTTATCGGGCAGGGACCGATTCGGCGGTGCCACTCGCTGAAACGGTAACCAACGCCCGCGGCCAGTTTTCCGCCAAGGTGCCGAAACAGGCAGCTCATGAGATCCGCTACGCTATTGCCTCAAGCGGCCACACAGAACTCATGACGGTGATGGCGGCAACCGACCGACCGCATCTGCGCATCAATGAGATGACAACGGTGGCCTCGGCCTATGCCATGGCGCAGTTCTTCAATGGCAAGGCGATTGCCGGCAAGTCGCTGCCGTTGCAGGTTGCGGCCGGCATGTTCCGCAATCTCGCTGCTGCTGATCGTGGCGAGGTCTCGCCGGTTCTGCGACGCTCGCCCAATGGAGATGAAACAAACGCGCGCCGGTTGATGGCGACACTGTCAAATGTTCTGGCCAGTTGCGTGCGCAATGGCGCAATCGATAACTGCGCGCGCCTTTTCGCGGTCACGGACGATGCGACCACAACGCTCGAGGCCGCCATCGAGATCAGCCATAATCCCGCTCGCAATGTTCATGAGATCTTCGAGCTCGGAAGCGTTGTGCAGCCGTTTCAACCAGCTCTTCTGGCCTCGATGGGGCCGGATGCGCCGGACGCGCTGATGCAGCTGGACGCCTTTACCGTGGCGGTGAAGGTGAATCGCACCGGCAAGCAGGGCAGGCGCGGCAAGGAGGACTGCCCCTTCGGCGGCACGGGCAACCTGGTGTTCGACCAAAAGGGCTATGCGTGGATCACGAACAACGTGGTGCAAGGCACCACAAAGTCTACCAACTGCTTTGTCGTGCTGAAGCCGGATGGCTCGCCGGCGGACGGCAAGGGCCGCACACCCAAGTCGCCGATCTTCGGCGGCGGCGTGTTGGGCCAGGGCTTCGGCATCGGCCGTGATCCGTCAGGCAACATATGGGCTGGCAACTTTGGCTGGGGTGGCGACAACCCGATTGGCTCCGTTTCCAAATTCTCGAGCCTCGGCAAGCCTTTGTCGCCCGCTCCCAACGGTTACATCTCGAACCTCAACAGGGTGCAGGGTACCACCTCCGACCAGAACGGCAACATCTGGATGGCGAGCAACGGCAATGATCGCATCCAGGTTTTTCCAAGCGGCAATCCGGATACGACCTATCCCTATTATGCAGACAGCAACACCGCGCCGTTCCATATTCTGGTGGATGATGATGGTGCGGCCTATGTGAGCTACACCGGGACGTCGGCGCTCTCCAAGTTCACCATGGGTGCAGAGCGACTGACGCTCGAGGGAACGGTTCAGGTCGGGAACGACGTTAACCCGAAGGGCATTGGCCTCGATACGACGGGCCATGTCTGGGTCACGGCGGGCAAGGAGTCGAAGGTCTACCTTTTCGACTCAAATCTGAATCCGCAGGGCTCGTACGACGGCGGGTCGATCAACGGTCCGTGGGGGCTGTCGGTGGACAGCAGGGACAATGTCTGGGTTGCGAACTTCGGACTGGAGCAGCAACTGCCGCTCAAATACCGCGTGACGCAACTGTGCGGCACCAACACGGCCAATTGCCCCCAGGGCGCGATGACCGGAGACGGCATCTCGCCGGCCACGGGCTGGACGCTTCCCTCGGGCGGCGAACAGGTGCGGTTGGCAAACGGCAAGCCCTTATATTATCCGCGTAATGTGGAGACATTCAAGCCGCTGATGCGCGCCACCACGACACAGGTCGACATGGCGGGCAATGTGTGGGTGACCAACAACTGGAAGCCCTCGGGCGCCAATGATCT
>JBEARP010000189.1:0-9495 GCA_041163105.1 Pseudomonadota bacterium | reverse complement strand
GCTCGCCGCTTCCGCCGGAAACAGCTTCAGGTGGCGCGCACCGGCGCGCACCGCGGTGAAGGCTTCCGTCGGCGTGAACACGCCGGGCAGCGGCACCATCCCGTTTTCGACTGCCCGCGCGATGACCTGCGGGTTGCAATCCGGCGACACCGAGATCTGCCCGCCAGCCGATTTCAGTTGGTCGACGCTGTCGACGTCCAGCACCGTGCCAGCGCCCACCACCATGCGGTTCTGGAAGCGTGCCGCCAGTGTGGCGATGGAGCGGAAGGGCTCCGGTGAATTGAGCGGCACCTCGACCACGCGAATTCCCGCATCGTGGAGCGCATCGCCGATGCCCGCCACCTCGTCCGGCGTCACTCCGCGCAGGATGGCCACGATGCCGCAGGCTTTCGCGGCGTCCTCGAAACGCATCATATGATCCCCGCCTTCCTCGCGATGATCGCCAGCCCCTTCACGATGGCCTGCGGGTCGCCATAGCGCACCTTGAGCCCCGCGATCTCGATCGCCTTCACATAGCGCCCGCCGATGCCCGGCGAGGCCAGCACGGCGTATTCGGCATCTCGCGGATTGTCGCGGATGGCATGCGCCACCTCGGTGCCGATCACCTGGCCGGAGAGATAGGAGGATATCGCCTCGGGAGCGATTTCGCCGAACAGCCCCAGCGAGCGCGCCGAGAAGATGCGGTGCAGGAAGCCTGCCGGGTCTTCGAGTGCGGCGCGCACGCCTATCGCGAAGGCATCTTCATCATCGGGTCCCGGCGTCATCAGGCGGCCCAGGATGGTGTGGTCCTTCAGCGCCGCAAAGACCTCGCCCGTCACATAGGTGGAATAGCGCAGCAGCCGGTCGCCCTCTGTGGTGATCCACTTGGAATGCGTGCCCGGCGTGACGAAGTGTGAGACGCCAAGGTCCAGCGAGCCGAACACCTGCACTTCTTCCGAGCGCATCACGTCTGGCATGCCGTCGGGCGCGCGGTAGCTGAGACCCGTGGCAAAGGCGATGCGGCGGCCCGATGCGGTGGTATGCCGGTGCAATGCGCCCGCGAGGTCGGACGCACTGGCCGGGCAGGGCAGGTAGGGCAGTTCGATCCAGCCCTGCCGCGAAGTGATCATGCCCGCCGCCACCACCGGAAGCGCGACGTCCCAAGCGCCGATCAGCCGTTCCAGCGCCGACTCAAAGGCGCCGTCCTTCACCGCGAGAATGCCCTCGGGTGCCGAGATCGTATCGCGCACATGCCCGTCCGCGCCCACGCGATAGGCGCGGAAGGATGTGGTGCCCCAGTCGAGGGCGATGAAGCCAGTGCTCATGCTGCAACCACGGCGAAGTGCCTCACAGCGCCTTCACGCTGCCCGGCTTGTGGGCGGCCTTCACGGCCTTCAGCGGATTCCGCAGCGGCGCACCAAAGGGTGCTGCCGAAATCTCGAACACGTCGCCATCCTGGGTCTTCACATTGTCGGCGATCGAAAGCGTGGCGGTGCCGAAGTAGTGGATGTGCAGGTCGCCCGGACGGCGGAAGCCGTCATACTTGAAGTGGTGGAATTCGAGGTTGGCCAGCGTGTGGCTCATGTTCTTCTCGCCCGTCAGGAAGGGCTTCTCCCAGATCACCTTGCCTGCGCGGATGATGCGGCTCATGCCCTCGATGGAGGCAGGGATGCCGCCCACCACCATTTCCGGCCCGATGGAGGAGTGGCGCAGCTTCGAATGCGCGAGGTAGAGGTAGTTCTGCCGCTCGGTGACATGGTCGGAGTATTCATTGCCCAGCGCAAAGCCCAGCCGCACCGGGCGGCCCTTGTCGTCGATGACATAGAGCCCTGCCAGTTCCGGTTCCTCGCCACCGTCCAGCGCGAAGGCGGGCATGGGCAGCGGCTTGCCGGGGCCGACCAGCCATGAGCCGTCGCCCTTGTAGAACCACTCGGGTTGCACGCCAGCCTCTGACTTCGACTTCGGCCTGCCGCCCTCGAGGCCCATCTTGAACATCTTCAGGCTGTCGGTCAGGTCTTCCTTGGCACCCGACAGCTTCTTGTGCATGCCGTCGCGCGCGGCGGCCGAGCCCAGATGGGTGAGGCCGGTGCCGGTGATGATGCAGTGGGCAGGGTCCGGATGGTCCACCGGCGTCAGCACGCGTTTTTCCTTCAGTGCGGCGGCATAGTCTTCGGTAACAGATGTGGCGAGCGACGAGGCCATGGCGGAGAGCTTCACGCCCTCCTTCAGCGCCATGCGGGCCAAGTCCAGCGTGGTGGCCGCCTTCTTCAGCAGCACGATCCTGTCCGCCGCCACGAGGCCGACGCGGCGCTTGCCCTTCAGGTCGGTGATCTGGACGAGGTTCATCTCCGGCTCTCCCATTCGCTTTTGTATGACGAATAACCTGTCCGCTCAGCCCGCGAAAGCGGGTTTTTCGAAACCGGTGACACCGGGGTCGAAGCAGAACAGTCCGCCGGTCAGCGGCCGGTCGCGAAGTTCGTCGGCGGGCAGGCCCTGGCGGGAAGAGGTGGCATAGAGCGTGTCGAGTTTCGGCCCGCCAAAGCACACATTCGTCACGCGCTTCGCCGGCATCGGCACCACGCGGTCGATGCGGCCCTTGGGGTCGATGCGCAGAACGCAGGCGCCTTCCCATCGTGCGCTCCAGATGAAGCCATGGGAATCGACGGTGGCGCCATCGGGATAGCCATAATCCTTCGTGTCGTTCAGCACGCGGCGGTTGGTGATGGTGCCGGCCGCTTCGTCGAAGTCATAGGCGTAGATGATCTGCGCCATCGAGTCGGTGAAGTAGAAGGTTTGCCCGTTGGGCGACCAGCAGGGGCCGTTGGAAACGCCGATCCCGGTCTCCATCACCACGGTATTGCCAGTGGCATCGATGCGGAACAGCTTGCCGGTGGACGCCGTGATCGGCAGGTCCTCGCCGCGAGGCCCGATGTTGTTCATCATGGTTCCGAACCAGAAGCGGCCACGCGCATCGCAGGCGCCGTCATTGCCGCGGTTGCCCGGCGTTTCCGGGTCGATCCTGCGCCATGGCGTCAGTGCGCCGGTCTCGGGGTTGAAGATCGCCAGCCCGGCCTGTGTGCCCACCAGCACCGTGCCGTCGTTGCGCTTGGCCATGGCCGTCACCTTCTCGGTGAACTGCCACTTGCGATAAGCACCTGATGCCACGTGCAGGCGGTGGATGGCGGAAGGCTCGATGATGTCGAGCCACCACAGCGTCTGGGTCGAAACGTCCCAGAAACAGCCTTCTCCCAGCTTGTCCTGTGCCTCGACGAGGCAGGTGACGGGAATATCGGTGATCTTCATCCTACTCACTCCTTTGCGTCGATGGGCCAGGTGTCGGCGATCTTGTAGCCGTCTGGCCATGGGTCTTCCGGGTCGAGCATCAGGGTCGACTGTCCGGTGATCCAGGCCCGCCCCGTGATGGTGGGAATGATGGCCGCATGATTGCCCACCGTGGTGAGCCCCGCCACCTCGCCGATGAACCGGCTCTCGATGATCGAGCGGCCGATATAGCGCCCGCCCTCTTTCAGCAGGCCCTTCGCATGCAGCACCGCCATCAGGGCGGAGCAGCCGGTGCCGGTGGGCGAGCGGTCGATCTTGCCTGGCTTCACCACGCAGGCATTGCGGCTGGAGAGGCAGCCGTCGACGCGCTCCAGTTCGCCCGTCAGGAAGGCGAAGGAAAAGTGTCGCCACTCCGGCAGGTTTGGGTGGGTGAAGCCCAGCTTCTCATTCGCTGCCTGCACGATCCTGCGCCCGACCACCGCAAGGTCGCGGCCCTCGTCGGGCGTGATGGCGAAGCCCAGCGCCTTCGCGTCCGCCATCACGAAACTGTCGCCGCCGAAGGCGGTGTCAACGGTGATGGTGCCCAGTCCCTCCACCTCCAGCGGCACGGCCATGCGCTCCGCGAAGGCCGGCACGTTCTTCAGGGTGATCGACTGTGCCTTGCCATTGCGACACTGCGCCGTCACCTCGATCAGCCCCGCCGGCGCCTCCAGCACCATCCGGGTCACCGGCTCCGTCATCGGCACGATCCCGGCATCGAGCAGCACGGTGGCCACGCAGATGCAGTTGGAGCCGGACATGGGCGGGGTATCCTCCGGCTCCATGATGATGAAGCCCATCTGGGCGCGGGGGTCCTTGGGCGGCACCAGCAGGTTCACATGCCGGAAAACGCCGCCGCGCGGCTCATTCAGCACGAAGGCGCGCAGGCCGCCGTCCGTGGCGATGAAGCGGGACTGTTCCCAGACTGTTCTCCCCGGCGGCGGGGCGACACCCCCCACGATCACGTCGCCCACCTCGCCTTCGGCGTGGCAGCCGATCACCTGAATGGCCCTGGAACTGCGCAAAATCCGCCTCCTTTGCGGCGTTCACAAAAATGTCATCGCCGCCGAGCTTGAACTTGCCGCAATTCGCCCCATTTCGCCAGAGCGGCGCCGGGCCCCTCTGGCAGGACGATGTCCTGTGATGTCGGAGCCGCAGACCATCAACCTCCAACCCAGGGTCCGGCACATGGAATTGGTCCAAGCTGCGCTATTCTCCGATTTTCTCGGCACTCCCTCCTATTTCTGGCTGATCTTCATCTCGGTGGTGATCGGCCTCCTCGTCCTCGACCTCGGCTTCCTGCACAAGGGCCAGAAAGAGATCGAGGCGAAGGAAAGCTTCATTCTCTACGCCGGCTACATGGCCATCGCCTTCGCCTTCGGTGCCTGGGTCTGGTACGCGCGCGGCGCGCAATCGGGCCTCGAGTTCTTCACCGGCTACCTGATCGAACAGTCACTGGCGATGGACAATATCTTCGTCATCGCCACGGTCTTCGCCTTCCTCGGCATTCCCCGCCTCTACCAGCACCGGGTGCTGTTCTGGGGCATCCTCGGCGTCATCGTGTTCCGGGCCATCCTCATCGGCGTGGGCGCCGCACTGGTCATGTCCTTCCAGTGGATCCTGTTCCTGTTCGGCGCCTTCCTGGTGTTCACCGGGCTCAAGATGTTCAAGACCTCGAACGAGAAGCCCTCGCTCGAGGACAACTGGATGTTGAAACTGATCAAGAAGAACTTCCGCGTCACCGACAGGCTGCACGGCGAAAAGTTCACCATCCGCCAGATCGACCCCAAGACCGGCAAGATGGCCATGTTCATCACGCCGCTCTTCGTCGCCCTCATCATCGTCGAGTTCGTCGACCTGGTCTTCGCGGTGGACTCTGTCCCGGCCATCTTCGCCGTCACGCAGGACCCGTTCATCGTCTACACCTCGAACATCTTCGCCATCCTCGGCCTGCGCGCCCTCTATTTTGCGCTTGCCGCCGCCATGCACCGCTTCAAGTACCTGCAGTACTCGCTGGCGGTCATTCTGGTGCTGGTTGGCATCAAGATCTTCCTCGTGCCGCTGGGCGTCAAGATCGACACCGCCATCTCGCTTGCCGTCACCATCGGCGTGCTGGCCAGCGGCATCCTCTGGTCGCTGTGGAAGACCCGCAATGACATGCCGGAACCTGCCCCGGTGGCGAAGGCGGTCGAATAGGGACCCTCTTGCCTCCACCTGCGGATGCGCTATCAGGGGATCCGTCCAACGGCGGGTCCCCGATCATGAAGAAGCTGGAACACTTTATCGAGACCATCATCCTCGCCTCGCGCTGGCTGCTGGTGGTTTTCTATCTCGGCCTCGCGCTGGCGCTGCTGCTCTATGCGATCTCCTTCGCCAAGAAGCTGTCGGAATTCGTCGAGAAGCTCTTCGTGCTGCAAGAGACAGACACCATCCTCAAGATGTTGTCGCTGATCGACGCCGCGCTGGTGGCAAGCCTCGTGGTCATGGTCATCATTTCGGGTTACGAGAACTTCGTCAGCCGGTTTGACAATGCCGATGGCAACGAAATCTCCTGGCTCGGCAAGGTCGATGCCGCCTCGCTCAAGATCAAGGTGGCCTCGACCATCGTGGCGATCTCGTCGATCCACCTGCTGCAGGTCTTCCTCAACGTCCAGCAGTACACCGACGGCCAGTTGATGTGGCTCACCCTCATCCACCTCACCTTCGTCATCTCGGCCCTGCTGCTCGCCTATATCGACAGGCTCATGGTCTCGACCAAGAAGGACAAGGGGGATTAGGCCTCCACAAGGCGTTCACCTTGCCCGGGCTTGACCCGGACATCCTCTTTCGCGGTGACCAGAAAGGATACGCGGGTCAAGCCCGCGTAAGGTGAGCATGAGGGGTGACGGCCACGGCCTAGCCTGCGAAGAACATCCAGCCCACCACCACGAACAGCGGCAGCAGGATGGCGCCGGACCACAGCATGTAGCCGAAGAAGCCCGGCATCTTCACTCCCGCGTCGCGTGCCATGGCATAGACCATGAAGTTGGGCGCATTGCCGATATAGGTGTTGGCGCCCATGAAGACGGCACCCGCCGAGATGGCGGCCAGCGTGGTGGCCCCCTCGGTCATCAGGTACTGCGGGTCGCCACCGGCTAGCTCGAAGAACACGAGATAGGTCGGCGCATTGTCGAGGAACGACGAGAGCCCGCCGGTGATCCAGAAATAGGCGAGGTTGTTCGGCTCGCCGCCCGGCCCCTGCACCAGGTCCACCAGTGGCGCGAAAACGCCCCCCGTGCCGGTCTTCAGCATGGCCAGCACCGGAATGATGGTGATGAAGATGCCGGCGAAAAGCTGCGCCACCTCCTTGATCGGCTCCCAGTCGAACTTGTTCGCCTCGCGGCGTTCCGCCGGCGTCAGGGCCAGAGAGATGCCGACGATGGCAATGAAGGCTGCATCCCGCAGCAAGGCGGTGATGGGTTCATGGGTACCGAAGATCACCACCTCGCCCAGGTCGAAGGAGGCGGACAGCAGGATGGTGGCGATGATCGCCGCAATCAGCAGGAAGTTGATGCCGCCCACCACCCGCACCGGTGCGCCATCTGGCGTGGGGTCGCGCCGCAGGTGGCCTTCCTTACGATAGATGATGCTGTCCATCACGAAGAACAGCGCGAGCAGTACGCCGACAATGAGAAGCGCCGGCAGCAGCAGGTGCACGGTGGGCCAGAAGAAGCTCACCCCGCGCAGAAACCCCAGGAACAGCGGCGGGTCGCCCAACGGCGTCAGGGCGCCTCCGGCATTGGCCACGAGGAAGATGAAGAACACGAAGACATGCACATTGTGCTTGCGGTCATCGTTGGCCCGCAGCAGTGGGCGGATCATGATCATCGCCGCACCCGTGGTGCCGATGATCGAGGCAAGCGCCGCGCCAATTGCAAGGATTGCCGTGTTGGTGGCAGGCGATCCGTGCAGGTTGCCGCGCACCACGATGCCGCCGGCCACGGTGAACAGTGCCAGGAGCAGCAGGATGAAGGGGATGTATTCCATCAGCGCCGTGTGCACCAGGGCCTCGCCCGCCGTCCCCAGGCTGCGCGTCACCACGATGGGGATCAGCGCCAGCAGAGCCCAGAAGGCGGCCACCTTGCCGCGGTGGTGGTGCCAGAAGTCATGCGCGACAAGCGGAAAGATGGCGATTGACAGCAGCATGCCAAGGAAGGGGATGGCCCAGGGCAGGCCCAGCGTGCGGCCGTCCAGGCCCTCTGCCGCCAGGGCGGGCATTGCGGACATGAACAGGAAGCCCGCAGCAAGAGCGGCGCGTTGCAGCGTCATCGGTATCCTCAGTCGATGGTCAGTGTTTCGCCCGCATCAGGCACAAGGAAGCGAGCAGGGTCAACCGAATGTTGTGTGAGCGCGTCCATTAACGCGGCCACTGGCGCGTCGATCGCCTCGTCGGTGAGCTGGATGGTGCCGTGGTGGATGGCAAGGCTGGCGCGGCTCTCCAGAATCTTGTGCGCCCTTACCGACTCTTCCGGGTTCATGTGCTGCGGGTGCATGAACCAGCGCGGCTCATAGGCGCCGATGGGGAGGAGTGACAGCCGCGGCGCGCCAAAGCGTTCGCGCACCTCCGCGAAGGTCGACCCCGTGCCGAAGCCGGTGTCCGCAGCGAAATAGATGGGCCCGCCCGGCGCCTCCACCACGAAGGCACCCCACAGCGCGGTGTTGGCATCGAAGAAGCCGCGTTTCGACCAGTGCAGCGCGGGGGTCAAGTGAATGCGCAGGCCCTTGTGGTCCAGGTGCTCACCCCAGCCCAGTTCATCGATGGTGAAGGAGGACGCGGCACGGCGCACCCAGCGCGCATTGCCATGCGGCGTCACCACATGAGGTTTATGGTGGCGCGCTATGCGGCGCAGCGCCGGCAGGTCCATGTGGTCGTAGTGATTGTGGCTCAGCAGGATCAGGTCGATTGGCGGCAAGGTTTCCGCGTTGAGCGCCGCAGGCCGCACCCGCTTCGGTCCGGCGAAGGGCACGGGGCTCGCCCGTGTCGAGAGGAATGGGTCGGTCAGGATGTTGAGCCCCGCCGTTTGCAGCAGCACGGTGGAATGCCCGACCCATGTGGCCTTCAGCACCGCACCCTCCACGCGCTGCGGCGGCGGGGCGTGACTGGGGTTCTCCACGCGCCGCGGCCAGCGCGCGCGCTTTCCTTCCATCTGCCATTTCAGCAGGTCACCGAGCGAGCCTTCGCCGCGGTGGCCTTCGAGGACGTAGCGCCTGCCGTCACGGACGACGCTGACCATTCAGCCCTCGTTTCCCGAGGCCTTGAGGACTGCATCTGGCGTCAGCGCGGTGTTGCCGCGGAACGGCCGGTCATGTTGCACGATGACGAACAGCATGAAGCTCACGGCGAACGTCACCCCGGCCAATGCCAGGCGGCGGGCGAAGGGAAAGGGCGCGTGGTTGACGGCGACCGCCATCATCAGCAGCAGTCCCAGGCCTGCCACCAGAACCCATTGCGGAAAGCTGACCACGTCCTGGGCGATCGACAGCCTTTGCTGGCGCGCTGTCGACAGCGCATCGAGCTCAACCAGAAGACGCTGCTGCAAGACGCGGTCCTGATCGCTGCGTGATACGTCGCGGATCACGGAAGCATAGATGCTGCGCAGCGATGTTTCGGCGACGATGCCGGGGCCGCCGTCGGCCATGCTGTGCCACTCTTCGGCGACGCCCTGGCCATACGTCGCGAGCAGGCGATAGAGGTCGGTGTGTGGCGGTTCCTGCGTGGCGTCGAGATAGACTTCCATTACCCTGATGGCACGGGCCTCGGCACTCACCGCCTCACGTGCCTTGTCCTCGGTGTTCCACACCGAGTTCGCAAGGAAGGTGACGGAGAGGCCGAACAGCGCGCCGCACACCGTGACGATGGCGGGCGACACCTCACCAAAGCGCCCCGCCCGTTCCACCATCGGGGTCAGGCAGAACAGCAGATGCAGCAGGATCGCGACGACGGAAACCGTCGCGAAGACGGTGAGGAAAATGCCGAGGGCAGGCAGGTCGAAGATGAAGTCCGGCATTTTCCCCTGTCTTTCCTCAGACGGTGCGCAAGTACCACTCGAAGTCGCGCGCCGTGGGTTCGGCATAGAACCGGTCGGCCTCGACTTCCTTCAGCGTACAATAGGTGTCGACGAATTCCTTGCCGAAATATTCCTTGAGGATCGAGGC